>JAKOSX010000139.1 GCA_029776595.1 Bacillota bacterium
ACGAATCTGCTTCACCAATGGATGATGGCTCACCGCTTCAAAAGAAGGATGCGCTTTGGATCCGGGAAGATCCAGCACTAACCGGTCCGGCTGCGTCAGGAGAAAACTTTTAACCTGAAAATCTTCCGTTCCGACCAGCAGAAAGGCAGGCCGCCCTTCATACTTGGTATTTTCGATGGCCAGCAAATAACTGTCAGCCCAATTCATATGGAGCGTTGTAGCATCTTCTTTAATAATCTTCAACCCCAGTTTTAAAAGAAGCTCCACCGGGAGCCACAACTGACTGTCGGCTTCAAAAGGCGCCGCCTTTAAAACATTTGGCGATCCGTCAATGGTATAAGCCGTATCGTCTTCCTTCAATATCAGGCTGGTTTTTCCTGATTTCAGTTGAATGCGACCGGAATCCGGGTCCCAGTCGGTACTCATATGCAAGTATTTAACGATAAACGGCAAATTGATATATTTGGACCCGTTTATGGCAATCACTTTAATCTCGGGACTGACGGGTGATTTACCAAAGGTAAAGTGAATATTGGCACCGGTTTCGGCCCATGCGGGCGTTGCTACCATCAAGCTCAGAAAGACGACAAAACCGATCCATATCTTTCGGAACAAAGGGGTCCCCCCTTTCGCTTTCATGTTTCGACCTTTTGCAAATGGTTCCTGCAAATTAAGGAAAAGTAAAACATGGGATGTTAATCCATTTTTTCGAGATTGGCATAGCCCAAGATCAACGACTTGACCCCCAGGCCCGGAAAAGCCACTTTGACCTGAGCATCTTCGCCGGTCCCCTCTTTGGTGACCACCGTCCCAATGCCCCATTTGGGATGCTTCACCTTGCATCCCACCCTGATGTCATCCGAAGGGGTAGCCGCCGTCTTCGGCTTGACTTGGATTCCCGGGGATACTGTCGACGGGATTCCGGCCGGTCTCACCGTCTGGCCGGAAAACGAAGAAACCATCGGCCTGGCAGAAACCTGCCGTGCCGCATTCCGCTCCTCTTTGATACGGATGATGACTTCCCTGGGGAGTTCCAGGAGGAACCGGGAAGGCACCGAATTGGTATAACTCCCATACATCACCCGCTGGCTCGCATGAGTCACATACAAACGCTGTTTAGCCCGGGTAATACCCACATAACAGAGGCGCCGTTCCTCTTCCAGTTCGCTGCTTTCCAGCAAAGAGCGGCTGTGGGGAAAGATCCCTTCTTCCATCCCGGCCAGGAAAACCACGGGAAATTCCAATCCCTTGGCCGAATGAAGCGTCATCAGGACCACCGCATCCGCATCCGGTTCATAATTGTCCACATCGGAAACCAGAGCCACAGTCTCCAAAAAAGCAGCCAGGCTTTTATCGTCGCTGTTTCGTTCGAACTCAACGGTCAAAGCCAGAAACTCGTCCAAGTTTTCCAGCCGGCTCTCCGCCTCGATGGTCCCTTCAGCCTTAAGTTCCTGGAGATAACCGCTTTCTTTCAAGATAGTTTCGGCCAATTCTTGCACCGATACGGTATCCCGTTTCATCAGCCAACCCAGCAACATGTGGTAAAAGGCAGACAAAGGCTTAACGGCCCGGGCGGTCAACGACGGTATCTCTTCCAAACGGCTGAACCCTTCGAGAACGGTATAGTTGTTTTCCTGAAGGAAATAGAGAAACCGTTCAAAGCTGGACTCACCGATACCCCGCTTGGGCACGTTGATAATCCGGCTAAGGCTGACCTGGTCGTCCGGATTGGCGACCACCCGCAAATAAGCTAAAATGTCCTTAATCTCTTTCCGTTCGTAGAAACGGAGGCCGCCGATAACCCGATACGGCAGATTCCGTTGAACCAAAGCTTCCTCAAAGGAACGGGACTGAGCATTGGTCCGGTAAAGCAAGGCAATATCGTTGTATTTATACCCCTTATTCCGCACCAAATCAATGATTTCTTCCGCGATAAACCAGGCTTCTTCCCGGTCGTCGGCGGCACTGTACTCATAAATATTGTCACCGACAACGTTTTCGGTCCACAGCCGTTTCGGATGGCGGCTGCGGTTGTGCCGAATCACTTCATTGGCCGCATGAAGAATGGTCTGAGTGGAACGGTAATTCTGTTCCAACTTGATCACTTTGACTTCCGGAAAATCCCGTTCAAACTCCAAAATATTGCGGACATCCGCGCTTCGGAAACTATAAATGGATTGGTCGTCATCCCCTACCACACATAAATTTCGGTATTTGGCGGCCAACAGATTAACCAGGACGTATTGGGCGTGATTGGTATCCTGGTACTCATCGATTAAGATATAACGGAACCGGTCCTGGTACTTTTCAAGAATATCCGGACGCTCCCGGAACAGTTGGACCGTCAGCATGATCAGGTCGTCGAAATCCAAGCCGTTATTGGCCTTTAGCCGTTTTTGATACCGTCTGTACACTTCGGCCACAGTATTGGACCAAAAATCGGCCGCTTTCCGATAATAGGTCTCTGCGTCGATCAATTCGTTCTTCGCAGCGGAGATCGAATTCAAAATGGCCCGAGGTTGGAAATTCTTATCGCTAATGTTCAGCTCTTTCAGGACGTTTTTCACCACGGTAAGCTGATCCTGGCTGTCGAAAATAACGAAGTTTTTCGAATAGCCCAGCGCTTCAATCTCCTGTCGTAAAATGCGGACACAGGCCGTATGGAAAGTATGCACCCAGATGGAACGGGCCATCTCTCCGACCAGCGCTTCGACCCGGTCCCGCATTTCCTGGGCGGCTTTATTGGTGAAAGTCACCGCCAAAATATTCCACGGTGGCACACCGTTTGCCATTAAATACGCAATGCGCCGCGTCAATACCCGGGTTTTCCCGGAACCGGCTCCGGCGAGGACCAACAAAGGCCCTTCTGTATGACAAACCGCTTCCTTTTGCGGTTCATTTAAATCCTCAAGAATCATCATGTAATACGTCACTCCAATAACCGAATTTTTCATCCATGCGATAACCCGTCCGATTATATTTCCTGATGATTATCGGCTTTTCCTGCCAAAATGATGATTTAAAATCTTATAAAAAAAGGGTTTGAAGATAACTCCCCAAACCCTGCGCATTATACGGATCGATGGAAACTGACGCGATTAATAGCGGAATCCGCTTTTCAACGAACGGTTGACGACTTGCATAAAGTCGTTCGGAGCAATGGAACCGTCTCGGTTGCGGACGAACGGTTTCAGCGTCACGCTCTTGAAATCTTTGGCAGATAATTTAACGCCTTTGTTGTTCTGTGAATGACTGCCGTTGTAGAAATAATTATTCGCTGAAAGCAGCATATCCGGCAGAACATCGGCAGCCCCGGGTTTCGTCCGGAACGAAATATTATTTTTTGCAACAAATTGTGGAGTCGCATTCGGATAGTTTGCAAAATTGAAGTTGGCTCTTCCGTTATCCACCGACGTCGTGTTTTCGACGATAATCGCCGGATTGCTGTTGCTGGACACTCCGAAGGTCTCATTGTTAAAGGCTAAGCTGTTTCTTAAGACATGTTTGACAGGTAAGCCCTCACCGCCCAGCTTAAATCCGTTGCCGTCGCCCTTGGTCCGGTACCCGTCCGACATTCTCCCGTTGCCGTATGAAATACAGTTTTCGATAACCACTACACCGATAGGACCGGTCTCCAGCTTGGAATATAAGTCCCAACCGTCATCGCAGTTGTTATAGGCGATACATCCTCTGAAAACGTTGCCGGGTCCGCAGGTGAGTTTGGCCGCAAATCCGTCGGCGTTATTTTCGGAAGGATCCCGGTTATCAAAGGAAGTACAGTTTAAAATCAGGTTGTTTGCCGGCCATTTTTCAAAAGGCTCCGTGGCCAGGCCGCTGATCTGCAAACCGGTCTCACCGTTGGCATAGGTCTGCACCAATTCGACGATATTATGGCTTCCGGAGATCCGAAGGCCGTTACCTGAAGATTTGGTAATATCGATTCCGACGATTTTCCAATAGTCCCCGGCCAAGAATACGCCGTTTGCTTTCTTGCCGAAATCAAAGACGGGCTTTTCACCCGGATAGGCCGCCAGGACTTTCAATTTTCCGGGGGCACCGTTATTGCCCCGTTCAATCATGATTGGTGCGGATAATTCGTAGACCCCGCCCCGCACATAAATGGTCTGTCCGGTTTGGGCAAATTGAACCGCCGAATAAATATCGATGGGATCCGCTTCGGTACCGGCAGCGTTAGCCGTCCCTTTAGGCGATACATAAATCGGTTCACCGGGTTTCCCGTAATTTTTGAAGGTTACCATATGTCTCAACCGGACCGGTGCCGTACTGGTGATGGTCTCAACCGGATCCGGGGTGAGGGTCACGTCAAAACTGTTATTCCCTTTGACCAACACGGTCTGGGTATTCACCGTCTGATTGGCTTCCACCGGATTGTCAAAAACCTTCTTGCCGTTATGCAAAACCTCCAAGCGGCCTTTGGCATTCGGCTGCAGACTGAAAGTATAATCCGCCACCGGCGAACCGGCCAACGAAAGGACCGTCACCGCCGGTTCGACCGCTTCCGGAGGTTCCGGCAGTCCGGGCTCATCGGTAGCTACATCGGAAAATTTCACTTGAATATCGGATACCGTAATGGAAGCGACCCGTGCTGCAAAAAAGCCAACATAAATACGGTCCGGATCCAGTATTTCCAATTGTTTCGGACGATAATAAATCTTTTCAGGCCCGTTGTTGACAGACGCATGATAACCGGTATTGGTCTTGCGCAGTTTCAACTCGTAGACCGCAGTCCCGTCATTGGCCGGGCGCTCTCCCATTTTCCACACGTTTTCCATTTTGGCGCCGGCTCCGGAAGGGTCTTTCACATGATTCCGGAATACCGACTGGATCAGGCCCCGATAGCCACCAACCATCACCATGTTGGACGGAAATACCGTACTGTCCATATGATTACCGATGGCATCCCGGGCCATAATCCCGAACGCTTCCTGATTGTCGGGGATCGGTTTGGCAAAATAGTTGACTCTTACTTTACCGGAGATTTCAAAATTTTTGGAAGAATCCACTTCGATATAATAATAGGAAATGCCGTCATGGGACGAGGCGACTTTGCCTCCGACAACGCTTCCGTCCTTTTCTCCGGCGATGAGCGTTACCGATTGCGTCGCTTCATCCACGATGACTTTATTCCTGTCTTCCCCAATGGATTGTCCGAAAATAATCGACTTCCACTCAAGATTAGTCGCTGCTCCCGTCGTTGCCGGAATAAACGTCGCACTGAGAGCGAACACCAGCAACATCAGGATCGGCAACCGCCGAGTCATTTGCACATGGTTCATTGAGAGCCTCTCCTCCTTGCTATGTATACGTTTAAATTGACTATTAATATTATATAACGCATTGTTAAGAAATACAAAATATATTTTTATACTCAGAAAAATAATTACCCGATATAAACAAATCGCGGTTTTAATTCCCCATCCACTTCAACCTGCTCTTCAAACATAGTTCGGGGCCGCACCCATAGGCCGCCGTCGCCGTACAAAGCCCGGTATACAACATATTCCTCCAGCGTCTCACTGTGTTTTGCCACTCCGATCACTTCATATTCTTTGCCTTTGAAATGGCGGTACCGTCCCGGTTTTAAGGTATCCATCCCCATTCCCCTTTCATATCCTTTTTCTTGGTTTCCAGCAAATAATGGTTGCAAATGTTTTGATCCCGCAAGAAAAGTTGAGTGTAACATGGTATAATATCGATACATTATTAAAACTTAAGGTAAATAAGGATGTTTAATGTTCAAAAGAACAAAACGCTTCGTCAGGATATTTTGCGGTTGACCATCCCGGTCATCGCCGAGCAAACCTTCATCATCCTGATGGGTGTCATCAACACCATGATGGCCGGCCATATCAGCAAGGAAGCAGCGGCCGCCATCGGCATGATCGATTCCCTCAATAATATTTTCATCGCCGCCTTCTCCTCGCTGGCTGTCGGTGGCACTGTCATCGTCGCCCATTATACCGGCAAGTCCGACCGGATAGGTGCGGGAGATGCTTCCAAACAAGCCATTTACGGCGGGATCGCTTTGGCTTCCTGCATCGCCATCCTGGCCGGTATCTTCCGTTATCCCCTGATTCACCTGTTATACCAGGGCGCAGAACCTGCCGTTCTGACGTTAGCCTTTACATACCTCGAATATACCCTGCCCACTTATCCTTTGATCGCCGTCACCACTATTGCTTGCGGAGTTCTCCGGGGATCGGGCAACACGAAAGCCCCGGCTCAGGTCATGATCTTCATGAATCTTATCAACGTCATTGCCAGTTATCTATTTATTTTCGGGCTTCACATTCCGTTTACCCCTATCCGTCTTCCCGGCGGCGGGGTCCGAGGCGCAGCCGTCGGCATCGGTTTAGCCCGGTTCCTTGGCGGAATCATCTTAATCTTCATCCTCATCCGGGGAACAGCCAACCTGAAGATCGAACACATCTTCCGATTCAAGCCTGACTGGGAAAAATTAAGATCCATTCTGGCCATCGGCGTTCCGGCCAGCATTGAGTCATTACTCTTCAGTTTGGGAAAACTGATCACCCAAACCTTCATCGTCGCCCTGGGCACAGTGGCCATCGTCGCCAATTCGGTAGCCAATTCCATCCACGGTCTGATGATGATCCCCGGAAGCGCCCTGGGGATTGCCGCCACCACTCTGGTCGGCCAGCATATGGGACGCCAGGATCCGAAAGGAGCCACCGTCGCCTTAAGCTATATGAATAGATTGGCCATGCTCGCCCTGTTCCTGTTCAATCTGGCCTTTATACCGATCTATCCGGCTTTAGCCTCCCTATATACGCCCAGCCGGGAAGTTTCGGTGCTTGCTGCGAATTTGCTGACGGCTACCGCTATTGTCTCTTTCGCTTGGCCTTTCGCTTTCCTCTTGCCCGCCGGATTAAAGGGGGCCGGAGACGTCCGTTATACTTTAACCGTATCCACGCTCAGCATGTGGCTGTTCCGGATCAGTTTGGGCTATATCCTGTGTATCCAGCTGAGGATGGGGGCATTAGGCGTCTGGTGCGGCATGTACACCGATTGGTTCATTCGGGGTATCGCCTTTTATATCCGATTGCATAACGGAAAATGGCAACGACACACTGTCATTAAAAACAGCCGGGCCGTCAAAGCCTGATTTTTCCTTGACTCTCTCCTATCATCCGCCTACATCCATATCAGACCCAATCAAGAAAGAAAAAAGCTATCTCCTGCAGGAGATAGCTTTTAATTTAAGAAAGCTTACCGGTCAACCCGGGCGCTTCCGCCACCCATGACTTTTTCCACTTCTTTTAAGCTGGCCATTGAGGTGTCACCCGGAGTGGTCATCGCCAAAGCGCCGTGAGCAGCACCATAGTTAACCGCTTTCTCCGGATCACCGGTGGTAATCAATCCGTAAATCAAGCCGGAAGCGAAGCTGTCGCCGCCGCCAACCCGGTCCATAATCTCCAAGCCATTGTATTCTTTAGCTTTGTAAATTTGGCCGTCAGCCCAGCACATGGCGCTCCAGTCATTGATGGTGGCGGTCCGGACCGTCCGGAGGGTGGTAGCCACCACTTTGAAGTTGGGATAAGTCTTCACAACTTCATTAATCATCTTCTTGTACCCTTCGATATTCAGCTCTTTCAATTGAGCGTCATTGCCTTCAACCTCAAAGCCGAGGCAAGCGGTGAAGTCCTCTTCGTTTCCGATCATAACATCGATGTATTTGGCGATCTCTTTGTTGACTTCCTGGGCTCTCGCCTGGCCACCAATGGCCTTCCACAAAGAAGGACGATAGTTCAGGTCGTAAGAAACGATGGTGCCGTATTGTTTAGCCTTTTGAACGGCTTCCAACACCACTTCCGGAGTGGTATCAGAGAGAGCGGCAAAAATACCGCCGGTATGGAACCAACGGGTACCCAAAGTACCGAAGATGTAATCCCAGTCGATATCGCCTTTCTTCAATTGAGAAGCAGCGGTATTGGCCCGGTCGGAAACGCCGAGAGCACCGCGGATACCGAAACCTCTTTCGGTGAAGTTCAAACCGTTACGAACCGTACGGCCGATGCCGTCATAAGGCACCCACTTAATGAGAGACGTGTCAACGCCACCTTGCATGATGAAATCTTCGATCAAGCGACCGACTTCATTGTCGGCAAAAGCAGTAACAACGGCTACATCCATGCCAAAGCATTTCTTGAGTCCGCGGGAGACGTTATATTCTCCGCCGCCTTCCCAAGCTCTGAAGTAACGGGCGGTTTTAATCCGGCCTTCACCGGGATCCAACCGCAGCATAACTTCACCCAGGGAGATACAGTCATACTTGCACTGTGATTTTGGTTTAACGTTCAAATTGACGATGGCCACAGCCATAACCTCCTTTAGATTTTTTATAGAATGTGTTTTTAACCACACTTTAATGACAATATAATGAACGCTCACGATCGGTCCGGTATACAGTTCACAGCACATAGTCAATGAAGACTTTACTTTGCGGCCTTTTTTCCTCTTGATTAATTAACTGTCAACTGTCAACCAGGCCCTCGACTCACGGCTCATGCCCCATACCTTTGGTATACCCCATCCGTTTCGATATCTCCTGAGCGGTTCGGACGACATGGGTTGCAATTTCCTCATCCCGGTCAGGATGGATGATCCGTTTGTCTCCCGACACACTGACCGCAGCGATGACTTTCCCGGTGTAATCATAAATCGGTGCCGCAATGCAGCGAATCCCCGGTTCGTGTTCTTCGTTGTCCAATGCCCATCCGTTGCGAATCACCTGGCAGACGGCTTCTTTCAACTGTTCCGGAGAACACAGGGTATTAGGAGTAAATGCCTCATATGGGAGTTGGCCGAGGACCTCATTTAAGCGTTCGGGACTCAGTCCCGACAATAACGTTTTGCCGATGGCCGAACAATGCACCGGAACGCGCCGGCCAATCTGAGAATACATCCGGATGGTATTGACCAGCTCAACCTTTTCGATATATATGACTTCCAGTCCTTCCAAAATGGCCAAATGCACCGGCTGCCCCACGATTTCGGCCAAGCGACGCATAAAGGGCAACGCTTCGGTCTTCAACTCCAGCTGTTTCAGGAAGAGGCCGCTGATTTCCATAAATCTTAAGCCAAGTTTGTAAGTATTGTTCCGAGGGTTTTTCTCAATATAACCCCGGTTGGACAAGGCATTGAGCAAACGGTGGACCGTGCTCTTATGAAGCCCCAACTGTTGTCCGATCTCCGTCACTCCCAGGCCGTCTTTTGACGTAGCTAAGAGTTCAATGACATCGAAGGCCCGTTCCAGGGTCTGGACTTTTTGATCCGCCATACTCCACCTGCGTTTCATAATATGAAACAGCGTTTCAAATCTTCGCAACCATATAAATTATAGCTTTTTTTGGAATGGATGTCTAGAGTATTTACATTTAGCATGTACCAAAATGCACTTCAGAAGAAATTTGTCCAATTTTTAATTCAGGCTAAGATATTGTTCCAAAACCTATATACGAAATTATTTTTGTAAATGTTATGAAAATTATCGCATTCAGCCTTTCCCAACAACTACCTCCTTCAAAATCGGCCTAACGGCCTATCGGAGTGAGCTCAATGAACGAGTCTTTCCCAAAGGGGTTGTTCGGTCAACCCCAACGGTATCGCCCCTGATTCGGAAGGTGCAGGAGGACGAACAGCGCCTTCTGCTGACAAGCAAAGCATTTCACGTATTTGAAGTATTATGAAAAAAATTAACCCTCCACCTTTCCAGGAAAAGGGTTAATCCCATTCGTTAAAACTCACCTGCATCTCACACAGCATAATAATTATTTTCAAATGATTTTATATTTATTCCGTAAACAGCATCGTCACCGGATTATATACCGCCAGGAACATTTGCATTTGATTGCCGTTTAACGGCAGATAACCGGTTGCGGCCACCTTGCCCTCTTGGTTGAGGATCAACTGGGTTATGCCGCTGGGGAAAGAAATCTCATGATTATCCCATCGCAAAGTGGTGTCGTCCGCGTCCAGTGCCGCCACATAAGCATGGTCAAAATTGTTCACGATCAAGCTACCCCCGACAGCCAATCCGCGTTCCGGCAAAGGGACAACGGTCGTCACGTTCAGATCGCCCCGTTGATGAGCCCAGATAATATTCCCGCTGCAATCGATCTGCATCACTACGGATTTGGCAGCGATGACGAAATTGCCCTCCTCCGTTTCAGCGATATCACTGTCCAGAAGCACGAAAATTTCAAATTCGTCATATATCCGTTCCCATACCCGATTTCCTTCGGCATCCAACTTTAATACAAAAATATGGCTGTTTAGCGTTCCCGGAATATTCCGGGCACCGGTCAGGATGTATCCTCCATCCCGGGTTTGCCCGATGGAAAAAGCGATGCCCGTATCATAGCGCATATCCCATTCCAACCGGTTCATGGCATCAAATTTAAGTACCCGGGTTCCGTTCGCATTGCTCCCCTTTTCAATGAAATAACCGGCTACCACAAAACCTCCGTCGGCAGTGGCTGCGGCATCTTGCCCGTCGCTCTGTTCTGTGGTACTGCCAAATGCCTCCTGCCAAAGAATTCGCCCATCCGGGTCCAACCGGACCACCCAGATATATTCATCTCCCACAGACTCCGAATAGAAAAAGGCCCCTGTCGTGACAATGTCCCCGTTCCCGACCAAAGCAACGGCTTTGAAAAATACGGTAAATGCTGAATCATAAACTTCTTCCCAGATAACATTTCCGAAAGCATCAACCCGGATAGCAACAGCGGATGAATCGCCGTCGGGTTCAAAGACCCGCCCCACCAGGATATAATTGCCGGACTCCGTTTGGGCCAGGCCATTGGCAATGGCCGAATCTCCCGGCAGATACGTATTGGCAACCTCCAATTGAGCCATCGGATCACTCCCCGTAATTTGCTATATACCATCTTATTGCGAACCTTTAAAAAAGGAACAGCGAAAATATCATAAAGTATAATATGACACATTGGACCTGTTGCCCAAAACTATCGGACATCGCTTCATTGGATTGCATATAATTTTACAAACCCCAGAAACACCATGCCGTTGGCGGTGACCAATCCGGAACCGCCATCAACCGAAGTTGAACAACCCGCAAATCGAAGGATGCAACAGTGCTGATATAAACGATATTTTAGAAGATGCTCCTCACTCCGTACCCAAACAGAAAAAACCGCAAGGTTGTCAGGAGTCTACTGCCGGTCATTAAACATTAAAATATTCTTTAAATAAAAAAGAAGTGTCATCCGACACTCCTTTTTTTATTCGCCGCCTTTGATAGACAAAGCCTAATTTTTCTTCAGGTAATCCTTTAACGTTGCACATTCTTCAATGACTTGTTGATAATATTGGGTCTTGGAATACTTTTCGCGCAATATGTCAAAATAATAAGCCATGCCTTTACCCGGCTCATGGAAACCCCGATAAAACGAAAACTTAGTCATGCAAGCCGCTGCCAAGAAACAGCATTTTGCCGCCAGTTCCGGATCTTCGGTGACATTCATGGCTTTCACATAATATTCCAAAGCCACTTTCCGTCTGCCGTATTCCTTCCAGAAAGCCTGATACTGCCGCTTTAACACGCTGTGAAGTCCGTGGATTTCAAAGGGATACTGCGGATCAAAACGCCAAATTGTCGAACTGTACGGCCATAACTGTCCGTTAAATCCCCAAAACGGCGAATGGAAAAAACCGTTGGCGATTTGATAATAATAATATCCTGCATTTGCCCGATCTTTTTCGGCCAAGTTTTGCAACTCGATGACTTTCCGGGTAAACTCCAGCTTTGTATACCGGGGAAATCCGTTTTCCGGATATTGGTAAAGACCGGTTCGGGGATTGTAATAGTTCTGTTCAAAACTGGTTTCCACCAGATCAACATCATTCCGCCGCAACCGTTCCCAATATCCCTCGGAAATCTGTGAAAACTTGGCCAAAGCCTCTGCGTACCGGCCTTTTCTGAGCAGCCGGGTTCCTTCGACGGAAAGATAGTCGTCAAAAGTCCAGGGCAACCCGGTGGTTATCCTCTGCTCAAAGGGGGTTTTATTCGGTTTGCTCAATAAATCCAGGAGTGCATTCATCTGGGCCGAATCGGGATAAAGCTCCAACAGATAATCATGCTCGGTGCCGGCCTTGGCCATCATGCAATAAGCTTTCGGAAAATCCTGATGAATCAGATATTTTTGTCCCAACAACGTATAAAAGGCTTGATGGATTTGTGCCCGATTATCGGGCTGATCTTTATAATCATCCAGCCATTGCAGGACGGCCAGAGATTTATTTTCAAACTCCGGCGTGATTTTAGGTTGTTTCACCGCTTGGTTCAATAATTTCAATAGCTGAATCTGATACCACAGGTCAGAATTTTGGGACGGGCATAACGATTCGGCCTTTGCCAGATATGTATCGGCTTCCTCGTGGGAACGAAGTAAAATATGGATATATCCGCCTGCAGCATACCAAAGGGCCGGCTGGCGAACTTTCGTTTTGTCCACCGAATCGATGAAATCAAGCAATTCCGGGAGGAGAAAACCTCCCCATGTCATCTCTTCTTCCAGATACAATGCATAATTGTCGAAAAAGTAGCCGGAATTAACAACCGAGCATTCCAATTGGTTGATATACCGGACCAGCAACACTTCGGCACGGGAAGACTTGGGTTCCAACTTGATGATTTCTTCCAACGGTTCCAGGTTAAAGTGATTTTGCTTCAATCCCTGCAACATCCACAAGGTCGCTTTTTGGCGCGGGTCCTTGGCCAGCCGCAGACATTCCTGCCAAACCGGTTCCAACGGAATATAAAAATCCAGATATGCTTCGTCCATCATGGCCGGATTCTGGTCAAACATCAAAGCGGTATTGACTAACGCTTCGCTTTTTTTGCCCATGGCTTTCAACGCGCCGTTGCGGTGGCGGGCCGCCCACTCCCAAATCACGCTGTTTTTGGGCAACGGGGCGACGTATTGGTTGAATAAATCGATACATAAACGATAATCTTTAACATAGTGAGCCAAGCGGACCATTTGATATCCATAGCGGACTTTAAAGAAGGAAGACGAAACGCTTTGGTAACGGCGTTTTGCCTCTTCAAGCAATTTTAGCATCGGTGCAGGTTTCCGGCGTTCCGCCATCTCCTCTTCGAGGTCCCAGGACCAACGGTCGACCACACAGTAGGGTTCGCACCGCTTTGCGAAGATCAGGTATTCCAATGCCGCTCGGTGTTCCGGACGCATCAAAACCGTTTTCCACCGCTGTTGTTTAAGTCTGTCCGGATTTTGCAGATCGCTGAGAGGAACTTTATAGACCAGTTGTCGGATATCGTCCAGGGAAAGCAGGTCACCGAACCATTTTTCCCATTCCTTCAGATTGAGGGTTTCACGGTTCTTCAAAATATCATTATCCCACTGGGTCTTGCTCCGGTCGTGGCGCTCATCAAAATAAAAACGTTCAAAGAGCGAATCATTAGCCAATGACGACAGAAAGAAGATGGTCTCGTTCTCGAAATAGCTTGGCTCATAAGCACAAGCCTGCGCCAGAGGAAACTGGTTTACTGTCAGCCAAAAGCTAAAAAGTAAAAGCAGCAAAAATGCTCCGGATCTTCGCATAACCCGTCCTCCTTATGCTCAAATCGTCAAAATGATACAACGAAACGTAAATTCGTTCATATTTCATTTTACGCCGCAATGTTTTACTCACCGCGATCACCTCCCGGGGGTGCGCCGTTTCCAGACGCACTGTATCCCGGTGGTACAGCCGGACCCCTCGGATGGAAGTATCGTGAAGCACCTCGACGATGCCCTTTCGCTTTTTGGCAAAAACTTTCGGGTTTTTCAGGTCTTCTTCGCCTAAATTGTTAATCAGGCCGATAAACCGGTTGTGCTGAAATACCACGCCCCATGAGAAGATGGGCAATGCCACATCCAATGGAAGCGGGTACCGGTCGATATTGGAAATATAATCCCTGACAACGGCGGGATTAAATATGGAGTTTTTCGTGTTTCGTTTCTGGACCGGCTCCACATTATAGACCATCAACATGCCCCGGTCGGCAGGCGGCACACCGGTCTGATCTTTGTATTTGATCTGGTGCAGACGGATAGTGGCTGAAAGGCTGATGTTTCGTTCTCTAAGACGGCTACGAATTCCCCGGACCAATTGAAAAAATTTCTCTCGGGTGGTTCGATTCCAATCGCAGTCCACCTGTATTTCGTTGACGGGCTGTACCAGATTGTTGTCGGCCATCCGCAATACTTTTCCTGTAATTTTTCCCGCCAGATCGTCCACCGCGTCTTGAGGGAGATTGATCAACGTCGAATTGGTGATAAAAACCGTCGGAACCACATCCAAATTTTCCGGCGGTTTAGTTGCAAACCGGACCTCCGCCTCCGGCACCGCCCTCCCCTGCCAAACCACATCGAAGAACCTCACATACAGCCGGCCGACCCCCAGCCGGCGCAAGGTCTCCAACTGGTTCTCCGACAACTGAAACGTGGATTTCCAATAATAAAAACTGGGCTCAACGGTGCGGCGTTGGCCACAAGAAGAAAGCGTAAATACAAACGATAACAAAAGCAGCAAAATAATATAACGCTTCATGATGTACTCCAAATATACATTGACTTTTTCCAGTTCATTTCATCGATTCCTATCTTTGTATTTTGAAAAGTCATTCGACATCTTTAAGATGATTCCTTTTCTCTCATCCATGAGAAGCAACTTGTAATAACGGCTTAAGCGAATAAAAAATAAAGCTTTAAAATTCGCTTTTATAAGTGAACCAAAAGTTTTATACCAACTGAAAATTAACGAACGGCTTTCAGTATATGGGTCGCTCCCCATTGCTTCAATATTTCAACTGAGGAAAAACCGGCAGCTTTCAGGCAACCCACTTCACGTTGGACAGTCAACGGAGTATCATAATGAACAAAATCTTCATCCACGATACCTTGCTCTTTTCTCAACCGAAGCAGCTCACTTCGATGAAAATTTTCCTCTTCTTCAGAAAGGGCAAAATAATCGGTCAGAATAAAGTATCCGTTCGCTTTTAGCGAAAACCGTAGTTTTTCATATAACGGAATCTTTTCTGCCGCCGTAAAATGATGCAACGATTCTACCGATACAGCCGCATCAAACTGTTCAACCCCAAACGGAATATCAAAATACGATCCGAGAATCAAGGTAATGTCTTTATCCGCAAATTTTTCTTTCAACCGGTTCAGCATACCCGGAGCCAAATCGATACCGGTAACCCTTGCCGATGGGTTTAACGGAAAATAAAAATCCAGTTCCAATCCAGTCCCGCATCCCAAATCAAGAATATGACACCCGGGATCCTGCGGAAGATTTTGAGCGGTAAAAAGATAAAACTCCTTCGCCGAGTCAATACAGTTCAATTGGTGATCTTCATAAATCTCTAAGCGGTTATCAAAAAACTCGCCCATTTTTTCGAGCATAGCTTACCTCACATTTTAAGTATTTCTTCTCTCTTATGATATAGCATGGCGGAAACTTTTCATAGCACCACTTTAACTTTGATATCATCCGGTATCAAAACCGCAGGCCCGCCATCCATCCAAGAGCCACAACTCAACAAATAGGATTATACCCTCCCAATACCCGCTTCTTTGCCATGAACCATATAATACGCGGGAATCAAACAAACCACAACAATCGCCAGGATAATATACATCATCTGAAATCCTACCCGTTCCGCAATTAACCCCAAAATATACGGGCCGATCCCCATTCCGCCGTCCATACAGATGTAATAGGTGGAAATACCCAGTCCCAACCGGTGGGACGGTAATATTTTTCCGACGATCGTTTGGATGCCGGACATTAATGTCCCATACCCCATGGCCAATAATATCCCTGCAAGCAAAAGCAAAAAGCCGGTCCTGGCCATCGTAATGCCTAATAAACTGACCGCAAAGAAGAAAAAGGACGGATACATCACGATGTTTTCGCCTTTTTGGTCGAACAGTTTCCCGGCAACCGGCCGGACTAAAAATAAAAAGAGCGCATATACGACAAAGAAAAATGAAGCAGCCTTGGTTAAATTCATCTGGATTGCATACGAATTGATAAAGGAAACGATCCCCGAATAGGCAATCCCGCTGATAAACATCAAAAATGCAACAGGAAACGCTTTCTTTTCATAAAAATCATTAATTCCGAAGCTCCTCTTGATCTTCTCTTTTTCTTCACGGCTTACATCAATCTCCGTGATCTTGGCCAATGTTCCCAAAACGAATGCGGAAACACTGAAAATAATGGAAAAAATGAATATCACGGGATAACCGAAATGGTTGACCAAATACAAAGCAAAAAAAGGCCCAATGGCCGTTCCGGCTGCATTGCTTAAGGAAAAATAACCAATCCCCTCGCCTTGCCTGCCCGGAGGTAAAATTGACATATTCGCCGTCGTCAAAACCGTGGTTGAAATCCCAAAGCCAATCCCATGGATAAATCGAATCACCATTAAACATTGAATGCCTTTGACAAACAGATAAGCCATGGAACCGGTCAAAAATAATCCCAGGCCGCAATAGAGCATCCTTTTCCTGCCGACGACATCGATAAATTTCCCTGCATACAACCGGGCCGCCATTGCGCCAATCACAAAGATGCTCGCCGCCAACCCGGCGCTGCTTTTGGATGCATGAAAGTATTTCATGGCATAGACTGCCATGGACGTCAGCAATAAATAAAAAGTTAAAACAATAAAAAAATTGGACGCCAGTAACACAATAAAATCCTTCGTCCACATTCTATCCCGTTGCATTCAATTTCCCCCTGAAGTTATTCTTGAGGCATGCAGTTTATATCATATTCTCACAGCTAGAACAGAAAATATTTATTATTTTACAAATATCTTTCAGCAAAGTCAATGACCATTGGATTGCAATTATGAATGTGACAAAAAAATAACAGGTGGGTTTCACCTGTTTATTTTTAATCGAGATTACTTTTTTTAATTGATTTTAACGCCTTAATCGCCCTATCGATGGCTCGACTGTTTTTCACACTGGTATTCAACACTTTTATTCCAGACGGCTGCTTTTCTTTTTGAAATGTTCCCAAATACCCTGCACCCCTTTCGGCGTTGCAGCAAGCTCTTTTAGAGTTTCAATCGCTATTTTAATATTAATCAAGGTTTTTTCCTTGAATTCCAACCGTATTTTGGGTTTATCACTGAAACAATCATTCCGATCACTCCCTTAAGTTCATTATATTATACGTTACCCTACACCAATTCGATTTTTAAAGATAGTGACCCGATCATAATTTCGATTATATTGAAGTCTAATCAAAGAAGCCAGTCTTTTCCCTAAACGTTTATATCCTGATGGAGAAATCGGAACCACATATATTTTTACTTTGGAATTCAAATAAACCATTGTCAAAATGTCTTCAATAGTACCAATTGATAAAATTATCTTTCAAAACCTAAAACCATTGGCTAAATGTATCCACCTTCGCTTTACCCCTGATAAAATTCAACACTTTGTGTCCTTTTCGCTGTCACTGCCATCCTCATTCGCATGCATCGTTTTTATAAAACGTACTTTCTGTTTTATTCTCTTTATTTTTCCTTTTTTGTTATATTAAGGCATTTCGCTTCATAATAATTTTCTTTTTCCGTTGACAAAAATTCATAACTCAATCCCTCGGTGTATCCTACTGCCACCCGGGAATACTAATTCCAACAAACCCGGAGGGGGTGTTCCAGTGGGCAAAAAGAAGAATCTCGGCGAGATGCACTTGGGCGGCAATTCCAAGCCGGAGTGCTGGAACAATGCGGATGAGGTTAAAGGGGCCATGCTCTTTACGGCACTGCAAAACGAAACGGCCGGGCAACAGAAGTCGAATGAAGACGCCGAGCCGCCTCAGTAAACAGCCGTATACCGGTTGACTGCCGGGGAAAGCTAACCACGGAGGTGATCATGATCGGCCAACAAAAAACTCCGGATGCTGTCGGCACCGAAGTCGGCGTACGGGCGGACTTACGCCGCGGGGTTCCGAATCCCCGCGAAATGAGCTCTCAGGATAAACAGCTGGCTCACGGTGAAGCACCCGGTCCTAACAAAAATGTCAAATGGCAAATGAGTGAAAAAGTACGAAGTGACAAATGAAAAAGCTGTCTCCTTTGAGACAGCTTTGACTATTGATTTAGATATTGAAAATCCAGTGAATGATGCGGCGAATCATCATATAGCCCAGAAAAGACCCCACAGTGATCAATAATACCAGAAATAACCGTAAAAACTTGTCCGATTCACCCCGGAGGGTTTTGAAATTGCTGGTAACTCCGATAAACGCACAGAGTCCTCCCAAAGCGCCGCCGTTAAATACCAAAATGACCGGGAGAGACGCGAGTAATGTTTCATACCACCGAAGTTTTCGGGCAACGCTGATAAATTTCCCTCCTATTGTAACCCGCGGTTGAAAATCGAAGGTAAATCCCTTGATTTCCATTTTGATTTCCGTCCGATCCGGCAACGGTAGCATAAACGCACGAGGATCTTTGGGCATCGGAGGAATTAACCGGCCGTCGACCCAAACCGTCGGCTTATTGGTCCAAAAGGATAATTCCAAGTCAACATGGATATTTTGATATTCCGGCAAATCAAAACTGTATTTCTGTTTCTGCATCTGCTGCTCCTTTGGAAACAAGAATATCATGACTGAAATTCGGCAAGAATTCGGCAATATCCTTCCGGTTTGACAAGAGGGAACGCGACCGTCAATTGGTCAACCCGGCAATGGCGGCACCGATCAGCGGCGCGTTTTCCAGCGCCTTGATGGTATAATACCGCCCTTTTCCCCGGACCAGATAGTCCCGGAGATAGTACTCAATTTTTTCTTTTAAGGCTTTCAAATGGTGGAACGTGGTTCCATCGGCCATGATACATACCGGTCGTTCCGGCAACAATCCTTTGCCCGATTGAAGGACGGCCGCCGCAATACTGGCTGCGGACAATTTCGCCGCCCGGTCCACCAACCGGTCCAATAAATAATAGGCGACCGTGCGGTCTTGCTCCCTGCCGAAGGCGACAATGCTGCCTAAAGTATTTCCCCCGTTAAATGGGGCAGTTAAAAACTGATTGAGCTCCACCGTGCTGAGATCCTGTAAACCCATGATCGAAGCAGCCACTTTATCGGAGAAGAGGTTTTCAGCTGCTGCCGTCTGCAACAGCACCCGGCCCAATCCTCCCAAATAACGGCCGGAAATCATCTTCTCAAAAGTGAAAACACCCGGATTACCGGTGGTCCGGTCGAAAACCAGATCGATATCACCTTGGGGAATCTTGGCGAAACCGCCGGACTCCACGTTGATCAATTGGCTTCCCTCAGGATTCAGCCCCGGTTTTTTCCCGATATGGGCATTGGATTCGATATAACAGACATTGGTACCGGTCCCCAAGATAAAACCGATGAAACTGTCAAAAACTTCATCCGTCGCTGCAGCTTGTCCTGCCAATGATACAGCCACCGTGTCATTTAAAACGACCACCTGATAATCCAGGTCTGCACCGTCTTGCTGCAGCGCTTTTTTAAGATTTTCCCCCAACAGTTCCCCTTCGACTTCCGGCGCTTTAATCTCCTTACTGAACTTGATAACCCGACCGTCTTTGTCAGGCTGTATTTCCACTGAATAGGAAAAACAAAACCCCACCTTTGAGCTGGCTTTCCTGATATCAGCCAGATATCTGGCTATCACCCCAAAGAATTGTTCTTTGCCGGTCTCTTCCCCTATCCCGGGCATAGGGTATTTCCTGAAGTTTTCGATAACCGCCCGGCCGTCATCGTCAAAATAGACGGTGGCCACGCGGAAATTGGTTCCGCCGGCATCCAATACGATGGCTTTTTCATGACGCGGCACCTTAAAGGTAACTTCCAAATACGTCGGCAGCATGGCTAATGAGCTTTCCGTTCCGTTTAACCCCCGTTGCATTTCATCCCGAAACATGGTACAGACGGTTTCCATCCCTATTGCATCGGGATTCATCCCATGCCTGCTTAAGAAATCATCCATGGATGATTTGAACGATTGCATGGCACTCTCCTTTACAACAGATCATTTTTCGATTCATATATATATTACCATATTTTTTCATTCTTGAAATTTTTTAAAAAATCAGGAACAATTTCCGAAGCATCTGCGTCCAATAAACAGAAACAAGAAAAACGGAGGGATTGGATATGAAGAAATTACCATTATTACTCAGCATATCACTGACCGTAGGAGCATGCCTCTTCCAAGTGGACGCTACATATGCAAAACCCAAACCGAAGCCTGATCCGAAACCCGGAAAGAAAGTGGAACAGCCCCATAAAGGACCGCAAAAACCGGGCCCCGGCCCCCAGAAAGGCCATCCCGCACCGCCTCCCCATCGGGATCGGGAACGGGAAAAACTGCGGGAAGATGCCCGGGCGATCATCCAGCGAACCACCGTGGTCCTGCGGGAAGCCCAACAAACAGCCAAACGTCACCGTTACACTCGGGGACTGGCCAAAGCCGTTGCCCATCAAGAAAGAGCCCGCGAATTATACTGGAGAGGCGATTATAAAGATGCGATCTTCCATTCGCTCCGCGCCCGCGATCTGGCTTTCCAGATCATCCGCGGCAACCGCCAGTCATACCGGAAAGAATATGATTGGAACGACATGGAAAGAAGATATCGCCACGATTGCCCCAAAGATGACGATCTGGACGTAAGAATCGAATGGCGCTCCCGCAACGACAAAGAGATGCTCACGATAAAACTGATATTTGACTTAGACTAAACCTTAACCGCAAAACCCGCCGACGGCCATTGGCGGGTTTTTTCATTCATGGAGTCAAATCATGGACCGGTCCGTCAAATTATCAATTCGTCCGGATGTTGAATAATCCGGTCCGCCAACGATAAATCCTGAGCATACGAATGGGGGTTTTGATATCCTACGCATTGCATCCCGGCAGCTTTAGCCGCCTGCACCCCTCTTTCGGCATCCTCAATGACCAGACACTCGTCGGGAGAAACCCCTAATTTCTCAGCCGCCAGCAAAAAAATATCCGGTGCCGGTTTGCCGTGGGCCACATGCTCTCCGCTGACCAGCACATCAAAATAAGATTCCAAACCACATTTCCGTACCACTACCATTATCCAGTCCACCGGTGCCGACGACGCGATAGCCAGTTTCAGACGGGCGGCTTTCAATCGCTTTAGCAACTCAGGAATGCCGGGAATCGGTTCCAAGTCGAACTTTTCCATCTCCGCCCGGCTATGTTCTCTGTGCATGGACAGCAACTCCTCCACTGTCTCTGGCCGTCGGTGCCGTGCTTTGATGGCGGACCACATGTCCCAATCGGTAACTCCGACGAACGTCCGATATTCCTCTTCCGTAATGTTTAATTGTAACTTTTGAAAAAGTTCCTGGTTTAACCGGTAATGAATCGGCTCACTGTCGACAATGACGCCGTCCATATCGAAAATAACCGCTTTAATCATGGATACTCCTCTTATTTAAACTGTAACTGATACAACTGGGCATAAAGTCCGCCCCGGTTCAACAGTTCCTCATGAGTTCCTTCCTCAATAATCCCTTCCTCCGCCAGGACCAGAATTCGCCGGGCATTCTTAATCGTGGACAACCGGTGGGCAATGACAAATGTCGTCCGGTTTTTCGCCAAAGCTTCCAACGATTCCTGCACCACTTTTTCGCTCTCGTTATCCAGGGCGGAAGTGGCCTCATCCAAAATAAGGATGGGTGGATTCTTCAAAAACACCCGTGCAATGCTGATCCGCTGTTTCTGCCCGCCCGAAAGCTTAATTCCCCGCTGGCCGATATCTGTATCATACCCTTCGGGCAAACTCATGATAAAATCATGGGCATTGGCCTTTTTCGCCGCTTCGATAACCTCTTCCTCCGTCGCATCCGGCTTGCCATAGCGGATGTTTTCCATTACCGTCCCTGCAAAAAGATAAACATCCTGTTGGACAATGCCGATATTTTTCCGCAAGGACTTTAATTTGATGCTTCGGATATCCCGGCCATCCAAGGTGATGGCACCTTCCGTTACCTCATAAAAGCGGGGAATCAAACTGCATAGGGTGGTCTTGCCTACGCCTGACGGCCCCACCAAGGCCACATATTCTCCGGCCTTCACCGTCAGGTTGACCTTGGACAACACCGGTTCCGACCGGTCCGAATACCGGAAGGAAACGTCTTTGAAACAAATGTCTCCCCGGACCTCTTTCAATTCCACCGCATTCCGGGCATCAGTGATATCCGGGGCAATCTGCAACACTTCATAAAAGCGATCAAAGCCGGAAATCCCGTTCTGAAACTGTTCTCCGAAATTGACCAGTTTTTTAATGGGATCCAAAAATGTATTGATGTACAGTAAAAAAGTGATCAAATCCAGCGTATTCACACGGCCTTTCCCTGTCAACAATGCCGCCCCGACGACCACAGCCACATAAATCAAGGAGTTAAACGCATTGATCCCGCTGTGATAACGACCCATATAATAATAGCTGTTTTTCTTGGTCTCCACATACCGCCGGTTATTTTTGCGGAATTTCTCCATCTCCAGGTCTTCGTTGGCGAAGGACTTCACCACCCGAACCCCGGAGATACTGTCTTCGATCCCGGCATTGATCTCGGCAATCTTCGCCCGGTTAATTTTAAATGCCTGACGCATTTTCCGGTTGTAATAGTAAGCGAAACCGATCATTAACGGGATGAAGGCAAAGATGATCAACGTCAGTTGGACATTGATGGTCAGCAAAATGATAAAGGAACCGATCAGTTTCACGACGGAGATCAACAAATCTTCCGGGCCGTGATGGTATAACTCGGTAATCTCAAATAAATCATTGGTGATCCTGGACATTATCTGTCCGGTTTTCTGATTGTCATAATACGTAAAGGACAGCTTCTGAAAATGCTCAAAGATCTCATTCCTGAGATCATGCTCCATCTTGGCGCCCATAATATGGCCGGCTGTCGTAATAAAAAAGTTACAAAAATATTCGATGACCGTCAATCCAACCATGGCAGCAGCAATTTTGAAAATCGGTCCGGTAACGTTTTCCAGCCCCGAGGGAAGAAGTTCGCCGGTAATATACCGGATCAGCAACGGAAAAACCAAGTTTATACCGGATACCGTAAAAGCACATGCCATATCCGCCGCAAAAAGTCCGAGATAAGGCCGGTAATATGATAGAAACTTTTTCATTTTTGGACTCATGATGCTCTCGATGCTCTCCTTTCACACTTGCCGGAACGATCTTATATTACCATAATCCGTCCTGCTGCGGCTATCAAGGTTTTTTAATTGTCTTTCAAAACAAAGTGTGATACGATGGGATTGCATTACATGGATACAACATGGGTTATAATGGAGGCATATCGATGTGGAACGAGTTCAAACAGTTTGCCATGAAAGGCAATATTCTTGACCTGGCCATCGGTGTCATCATCGGCGGCGCTTTCGGAAAGATCGTCACGTCTCTGGTGAATGATTTACTAATGCCGATTTTCGGACTGATCCTGGGTGGATTGGACTTCTCCGGCTTACACATAAAAATCGGAGACGCAGTCATCCGGTACGGCGCATTCGTTCAAAGCGTGGTGGATTTTCTCATTGTCGGCTGGTCCATTTTCCTCTTCATCCGAATACTGGACCGACTCAAAAAGAAGGAAACGCAGGCAAAAGCGGAAGAAGCCGCCGCAACCGTCGTCGAACCCTCCAATGAGGAGAAACTTCTGGCCGAAATTCGGGATTTGTTGAAACAACAAAATAAAGCCTGAACATTTTTTAAATACCCCCTATCATGGGGTTTCTTTTTTATGTGATACTTCACACAAATGATTCAAACGAACGTCAATGGCACAAATACCAACAAGAATGGAAACGTCCGTTATTTACGGCCGTTTCACATTATTTCATTCCATCTTCTTCTTTCGCATCCGGGCAGCATACCGTTCCAACCCGTCGACAATCGCCTCAGCGACGGCCGAACGGAAAGCATCGGTTTTGAGATAAGCTTCTTCTTCCGGAACGATCATGTATGCCGACTCCGTCAACACCGATGGCATTTGCGTACCCCGGATCACCGCCAGGTTGGCGTGGTACAAACCGTCATCGTTTAAGGTAAAAACTTGTCCCGGCCCAAACGTCCGTTGATAGGCTTGGTGTATCTCCCAGGCCAACGGGAGGCTGACCGGCGTAAAGTAATACACCCCATACCCTCGCTTGACAAAAGGATTGCCGGTTGGCCCCAATGAATTGTTATGGACGCTCACCAGGATATCTGCCCGGTTTTTCCAAGCGATCCCAGGGCGCTGACTCAGCGGCACATCAGCATCGCCGTCGCGGATCATCACCACCCGGGCACCCTTCACCTCCAGCTTTTCTTTAAGGCGCAAGGCGATGGCAAAATTGGCATCTCCCTCGGCATAACCAGTGACCCCCATGGCGCCGCCTCCGGCCCCATGGCCGGCATCAACAGCGATCACCAGTCCCAACAACGGTAAAGCCTCATCGAGCAACGGCGGCGGCGTCCTGAGCTCCAACACCAGTTCCTTCCCTTCATAGGAAACATCATATCCCCACCAACCGTTAGGTTCCATGAAAAGACGCAAGCGGTACGTTTCATCATCATCCTGGTACCACCGGACTTGTCGGACGCAGCCGGCTGTCGCATTATTGACCCAGTCCGTATTGGAATAAGCACCATACAGGATAATATCAAATGTCCGCCCTTCCCAATCATAATCGATGCGGAAAGGGATCCTTTGGGACACCGGAATCCGGACCAGCGTCGAATAACCGCGCGTCATCATAGTCACATTGCCGATAATGTTCATGGGCGGCGGTGTCCCTGTCGGCAGTTGCTTCACAGCGCTTTCGTTGACCCAGGCGGTTTGCGTCCGATTAAGGCAGACCCGGTATTCTTTCCCTTTTTTCCCGGTAACCTGCAATACCGTCTCTTTGGGAAGGAACATCATATACCCTGCCTTATTTGAACCGGAAACCGCCGGCCCGGCATAGAGAACCGTTTGATCGGAAACCGTTTCCACCATGACCGGAAGATCATCAGGGAACCGTGACAGACGTCCTTGGGCTTCTTTGGTGATCCATGCGCCCTTCTCATCCAGCAGGGTCACCCGGATGGTCGCCTGATAGATGACATCATGGGTTCCCATCTTATAGATTCCCTGATAAACACCGGAACTTTTCGGACTTTCAACCATCGGAAACCGCCTGGCCATTCCGTCGACGGTAAAGTACGCCGACATTCCCGGACTTCCTTTGCAGACTACCTTCACCCAATCGCCGGGCAGCAAGGCCTGATCCTCCTGAGGTGTCACCCATTGAATGGTCAACGGTGAAACCGCAGGCGCCGGCTGGGATTCCGCCACAAACACAGTCCGCACCGACTGATATATGGCACCGTTCCATTGGAGTTCCGCCCGGATTTCATAAGTACCCGGAGTCAATGAAACCATCGTTAAAAACCCTCCCCCGGGATGAATCGCCACCGGCTTGCCGTTAATCGTCAATTTCCCGTCCGGCGGTGCCGAACCGGCCACAAATGTCGACGGGATCGCCGGAAGCCGTTGATTTTCAGCCGGATAAACGATCCGGACAGGAGCGGAATAGGGCGTATCATCCGCGGGCTCCGCCGCAACAGCGGGCCATATGCCGCTTAAAACCAATGCCAGGCACAACCATAACAACCATTTTTTCATTTTCATCCTCAACCAGCTTTTTTGTACTGTTTTCTTATGGCCGATCCCAAGGATAGTCCAGACCAACTTGAGCCGGATAGTAATAGCCGGAAGTCTGATTGACGATCCCCAGACGATATTGCCGATTGGAAAGGAGCGGCGGATATTTTCGTTTGGAAGGTATGGGCGAACTGTAAATACGAATCTCCCCTTTAAGTGAGGTAATCACTTCTTCGCGCCAATCACCCATACAATCCACAACTAAGACCACATTCCCTTCAATCCGGGTCATCGGCTCTCCGCCCCAGTCTCCGATCTTCCTGCCGCTGACTACCTCTTTTTGAAGATCATCGTCCTACCAGACCGGCCTGGGCGAAAGTTCCGTTTTGGCATGAAATTGAACCCAATCACCACGGGCGGTATACATCCACCGTTTCGGATAATCTCGTTCCCCGCAGTACACTTCCATTCCCGGATATTCCTCCAAGACATCGGCACACATTCCCTGTCCGTGAATGTGATAAGTTTTCTCCGGATGGCCCCATAGTTTCCGGCCGGTCTTGGCATCCACCACACAGATGCCGTCAGCATCCTGCCGTCTTTCAAACCCGTAAAATATCTCCAGTCCCGGATGGGAGGGATCGATATCGGCACAATAGACCACATCCGGATGCCCCATACCTAAAGACCAAAGACCTTTCCCGTCATCATCAATAACTGCCGCTCCGATGACTAATTCATCCCGTCCGTCTTGATCTACGTCGGCGGCGATCAGTCCATGGGAACCTTGGCCGTAATAATTCCGGCTTTTCACCGGATGCTTTTCCAGAACTTCATGTTTCCATAAAATCCGAAAATTCGCATCCAACGCCCAGGTTTTGATGATATTATATGTCCCCCGTTGCATAATTAAGGATGGTTTTTTCCCGTCCAAATAGGCGACGGCCAACATATTCCGACTGTATGAATTGTAATCCGGATAACCGGCCCGACTAATCCAAGGGGTTTTGGCAACAACCTTCCCGGTTATACCGTCAATCTTCACCAAATACTCCGGTCCGGATTCCACCAGTCCATTGGGGTTCCGCGGATCCCCTTCGCCCGCTTTACAATAGACTTCGGCCCGTCCGTCGCCGTCCAAATCATAGACTACCCATGGGGAATACCAGATCCCGGTTTCGATAGCCCAACCCATATCGTATACCCATAACAGACGGCCGTCTTTTTTATAAGCTTCCAATCGATAAGGAGAAGGACTGGGCTTCCAGTAGCCAGGGTGCTGATAGGGATCGACGTTAAAATTGGGCTGTTTGATAATGAACTCCAGTTCACCGTCGCCATCCAAATCGCCCAGCCCAATTTTTTGAAAATCATAGGAACCCGCCAAAGGAATGCTATGGTATGGTTTTAATGGCATTTCCGCACTCAATCCCGTCTGCACCCAAACAAACAAGAGGCCAAATATTCCGGCCAACATCCGCATTTTCACCATCAGTAACGCCTCGCTTGATCCGATTTTACGAATTCGTAACTTTCCGTATGGCGGCATCTCATTTCAGATTGAATCCCATTCATTATTTCGGCATCCATTCGCTTTTCCCACAGGTTTTTCAAGCATTTCCAATAAAAAACGACCCCCGCAGGAGTCGTTTCCGTAAATTCCCATCGACAGTTGATAATCAAAGCCGACCGATTTCATGCACCCAGCCAAAGGGATCTTCTTCCCGTCCATACTGGATGCCCACCAATTTATCATAGAGTCTTTGCGTAATGGGACCCACTTGGAAATTGTTGATCTCATAATTTTGCCCTTTATAGAACAAGGACCCGACCGGAGAGATAACCGCAGCCGTACCGGTCCCAAAGGCTTCAGTCAGCGTGCCGTTTTTCGTCCCTTCAATGACCTCGTCAATGCTGATCATCCGTTCTTCAGTCCGGTAACCGAGATATTGGGCCAGTTCGAGCACGGAGGCCCGGGTAATTCCGGGTAAAATAGACCCGCTTAAATTGGGCGTGACCAAGGTATCGCCAAAGACGAAGAAGATATTCATGGCCCCGACTTCTTCCACATATTTCCGTTCTTTGGCATCCAGCCAAAGTACCTGTGAAAACCCTTTTTCCTGCGCTTTGGCGCCTGCCAGAAGGCTGGCCGCATAGTTTCCGCCGGTTTTGGCGTTTCCGACGCCGCCCACGGCAGCCCGGATATACACATCTTCCACATATAGGCTGATGGGTTTGAAGCCTTCTTTAAAATAAGCGCCGACCGGGGTCAAAATGATATAGAACAAATATTCATCC
This sequence comes from Bacillota bacterium, assembly GCA_029776595.1. GTDB lineage: Bacteria > Bacillota > UBA4882 > UBA8346 > UBA8346 > JAKOSX01. The sequence goes on from JAKOSX010000139.1 coordinate 28,051, forward strand.
GCCGGATGAACGCCTAATGCGGCACCCAACCCGACCAACGTCGGCCGGATATAAAGAGACGTACCGGGTGCTTTGGGAATCCAGCGTTTCTCCAGATTCACCAAGGTCTTAATCCCTTCCAGGAAATATTCCACGGGCAACGGCGCCATGCAAATCCGTTCCGCCGAATGATACATCCGTTCAGCGTTCTTCTCGGGACGGAATAATAAGATCCGGCTGTCCTCTGATGCATAAGCTTTAAGCCCTTCGAAGATTTCCTGGGAATAATGGAGCACCACTGCCGCCGGATCAATTTGAAACGGTTTATACTTCGTTATTTTCGGTTCCACCCAACCTTGGCCTTTCCGATAAACCATGGTGAACATGTGATCGGTGAAGAGTTTCCCGAACCCTAACTGAGTGGCATCGGTAAACAAGGGTTTTAGTTCCTCATCTTTCACTTTCTCAATGGTAATCTGCATCGCCATAACTCCTCTCCAAACTTTAACACTATCCCTTCGGCCATCACGCAATTTAATCGGATCGTCGAAAAGACATCAACCTAATTATAGCACAATTCATTCCAAGCGAAGCAAAAAAATGAAAAAAGCCAATCAGAGATTGGCTTTTTCTATTCATCGTCTTTCTCCCGCTCCAGCAACCGAAGCAAACGGCTTACCGTCAAATCGATTTTCGTGGCAATGGTATACTTTTCATGATCATCCAGGACTTTTTGATGGTCGGTATTCATCAGATCGTTTTTAATCTCACCTATTTCCCGATGAAATTTCACTAAATCCTTTTCGAACATCATTGTTCCCTCCGTCTTCATACCTTTTTATGCCACCGATTGAACGGTAAAACGATTACGGTTTGTGAGCCGCAACACCGGTGGAACCCATCCCGCCGGCGCCCCGGACAGTCTCTCCCAACCTTTCGGTTTCGTCCCACTCCACTTGGAAAACAGGGAAAAAAGCTATCTGTGCCACGCGATCCCCGGGATTGACAACGAAATCGGTTGGGCCGTCGTTTTTAACCAGACAAATAATCTCGCCCCGATAATCGCTGTCAATGACTCCGACCGCATTGGAAAGGGAAATGCCGTGTTTCGAAGCCAGCCCGCTCCGGGGGAAAAGGAGCGCTACCATCTCCGGCCCGGGTAATTCGATGGCAATCCCCGTCGGAATGCTGCCGCGGCCCCCGGCCGGAATGACGATGGGTTCCTCGCAGCATGCATGCAAATCCATCCCCGCCGATCCGGGCGTAGCATAGGAAGGCATGGGAATCTGCCGCTTGATCAGGGGGGATACGATTTTAACCTTTACTTTTTGTTCCGCCATGGGTCGCCTCCGCTTTTCCAAAGGGCCCGATAGCCGTGGTAATCAGCCGGTCATCCGCCAACAATTCCACGGCTAAGGCCTGTACTTCTTCAGCCGTAACCGCTTCGATCCGGGCAACGGTCTCCTCAGGGGTTAAAAGAGGATCGTCGAACAATTCCATTTTAGCCAGGCGGCTCATCCGGTTACACGTACTTTCCAAACTCAACAGTAGATTGCCCTTGAGCTGCTCTTTGGCCCGGTTTAATTCCTCTTGGTCAACCGGCCGTTCTCGCAATTTGGCAATCTCCTCCCGGATTAAAGCGACGACCCGCTCAAAATTGGCCATGCTTGTCCCGGCATAAATCGTAAAGACGCCGGTATCCATAAACGCCGAATGACTGGTGCCCGTCGAATACACCAATCCTTCATCCTCCCGCAGTCGTTGAAACAAACGGGAACTAACGCTTCCTCCAAAAATGCTGTCCATCAAAATAACAGCGTATTTCCGGGGATCTTTACGGGATATCCCTCGGCTGCCGATACACAGATGGACCTGTTCCGTATCTTTATCCCTAAAATAGATCGTCGGCTCCAATTGGGGCAATATCGAGAGATCCGGTTCGCTTTTTCCGTTCAACGCGGAAAATCTTCCCTCGACTTCTGCAATAACTTGGTCGATCTGGATATTTCCCGCTAATGCAAATACTATGTTATCTGGGGTATAATGTTTCTGAAGGTAGTCTATTAAAATTTCCCGGTTAAACTGGGATACCGTTTCCGGAGTCCCTAAAATGGTCCGGCCCAACGCATGGCCTTTCAGTACCAAATTGAAAAAAATATCATATATCAGTTCATCCGGCGCGTCCTCATAGGACTTGATCTCTTCCAGGACCACCGATTTTTCTTTTTCGATTTCAACCGGGTGAAACAGCGAATTGGTAACCATATCGGCCAATAAGTCGACGCCCAGTTGAAAATGCTGATCCAGCACTTTGGCATAATAACAGGTGTATTCTTTGGTCGTAAACGCATTGAGTTGGCCGCCAACGGCATCGATGGTCTCTGCGATTTGACGCGTCGTCCGTCGGCCGGTGCCTTTAAACATCATATGCTCAATAAAATGAGAAATCCCATTATACTGGGGTTTTTCATTCCTGGAACCGGTTCTTGTCCAAACGCCTAATGATACGGAACGGCCATAAGGTATCGTTTCACATACAATTTTCAATCCGTTGGATAATGTTATGCGCTGATACATGCAGTTGTCCTTTGATTATTCGTTAGATTTCATCGATTTGATTCACATATTCGCCCTTGAACATAAAAATCCTTTTTATCTCTTTTTTCTCTTTTGATCCATTCATACATATCCCCCAAATTCCTCGATTTATTCCAGTTAATTCTCATATTGCCTGCTATTTGTGGTTTTGGAGGGATGTTCTTAAAGGTTTTGGCAGCTAAAGGCCGAATTATGTAAATTATACTGTAATACTGCACATTTCGTGTCGATCCACGCCGCATAAATCCATTGGCATTCCATTGACGCGGACGACTTTTATATAGAAGGGAGTTACCCGATGCAAGGCAACTTAATGACAACATTGTTTGCTCTGATATTTTATTTGGCTTCCGGATTACTCGGTGGTAACAGCCTGCAAAACAATGTCACCGTCCCCGATACAGTCAGTACCGGGCAGCAAAGCATTTATCCTTACGCTGCCACCGTTAACAGCAAACAGGCTATGATTCGCAGCGGGGCATCGGCTGAAAGCGAAATCGTGGATACGGTTGCCGAAGGGTCCAGCTTGCTGGTATTATCCGAAAAAAACGGTTGGTTGCAGGTGCAAACCGAAACCGACAAAAGCGGATGGATCGCCAAATGGATGGTGAAAACGAAAACTCTGTCCGGAAGTTCAAAGGTAGGTAATAAAGTCATCGCCGGCTATTATGTGCAAAACAGCCAAAGCGACCAATTGGCCTATAATTCGTTAACCAAAAACCTGGGGTCAATTAATATGGTCATCCCTTTTTCATTCAAGGTGGACCAATATGGAACGGTCAGCGGCACGCATAATTCCAAAGCGGTTTCCCTCATTCGTTCCGCCGGCGGAGATGCTTTGGCATTGGTCAACAATATCCAGGGCGGAAACTTCAGCAGCAACACCATTCATCGGATGTTGACCAGCTCAACCGCCCGGTCCCGTGCCGTCAACGGAATTGTCCGGATATTATCGGAAAACGGTTATCAAGGGGTCAATATCGACTTTGAAAATGTCCCGGCCAGTGACCGGATGTACCTGACCGCATTTTTCAGAGAGCTCTCAGCAGCGCTCCGGCCGAAAGGACTGCTGGTCACCGCTTCGGTTCCGGCCAAAACCTATGACGACAAAAAATCGGCCCACGCCGGGGCTTATGACTATGCCGCATTGGCCCCGTATATCGACCAATTGATGATTATGGCCTATGACGAGCATTATGCCGGTGGTTCGGCCGGTCCGGTAGCTTCTTATCCGTGGGTCGAAAAAGTCATTCAATATGCCATGAAATACTATCCGTCCCAAAAAATCGTGCTGGGAATCGCCGGATACGGTTATGACTGGACCAGCGGTTCCGGGAAAGCTCGGACCTATAGCGCCATTCAAAACCTGATCAAAAAATACGGTGTCTCCCCCAAATGGCATTCCGTTTACAAAGTGCCTTATTTCACCTATAAAAGCTGGGGTACCAAACATGAAGTCTGGTATGAAAACAGCCACAGCACCGCCGCAAAGATGACATTGGTTAAAAAATACAATCTGCGAGGAGTTGCCGTCTGGCGGTTGGGTTACGAAGATCAAAACATCTGGAAGATCATCATCCAAAATATCTAAAGCAATTCGGGACAGTTCAACGAACTGTCCCTTTTGTTTCGAAATTCGACTGCAAACGTTCATTCCAATACCGAAGACACCGTTCCAGGGGTTAACCCTTTCTCACGCAACGCTTTGATAAGCCTGGGAAGGGCCTTCGCCGTCGAGACCGTCGGGTGCATTAAGATGATCCCGCCGGGCTGAATCTTCCCCATGACCCGTTGTAACAGCAGATCCGGCCCGGGATTTTTCCAGTCAACGGTATCCACCGACCACATCACCGTACGGTATCCCAGTTCACCGGCGGTGCCCACGATCTCGGCATTGATTTCACCGTAGGGGGGAGCAAACAAGTTGGATGGCTCCTTGCCGGTCACCGAACGTAGCAGTGCCGCATTTTCCAAAATCAATCTCCGTAACTCATCGCGGCGCATCTGCTGCGGATGGCCGTGATATAAGCCATGATTGGCGATTTCATGGCCGGCGGCGGCAATCTCCTTCACCAGTTCCGGAAAGGCCTTCACCCAGCTTCCAACGAAAAAGAAGGTCGCTTTCACTTTTTCCTCTTCCAGCGTTTTCAGCATTTCGCCTAAAAACTCTTCGCCCCATGCCACATTAATGGCAAAAGCCACCTTTTGGCTTTCCGGTTTCCCCTGATATACCGGTTTAAAGAAATCCTCCGAAATCTTCGCCGGAACTTCGGCCACCACCAAATTGAGCCTGGAGCCGGGTTTGGCCATGCAAACCTTGTTGACCGTATCGGCAATCATCACCATTTTACCGGGTTTGGAGGGGATAATTTCTCCGGTCTCCGAAAAATAACCGGCATTCTGGGGCTCCCGGTTGACTTTCACCGCCATCTTCTTCACTAAGTTGCTGACTTCCTCGGGCAACATTCCCTCCACATTATAACCTTCAAGGTAAACACCGTTTTTCACCCCGAAGATTTTCCGAACTGTGCGATCCCAATGAAGTCTCACGCCCACCAATACGGTCAGAATGATCATGGCCCACAACGCGGCATATATCTGTTTTCTATTGATAAACAGCACGTTCACTTTCATATCCCCCCGATCTTGGTGATGATCTATGCGGGGAGAAAGGGAAATAGAACCCGGCCAATATAAAAAGGCCCGATATGGACCTTATCTGAAGCAATACTTCCGTTTCAACCATTTTCGATCAAATCCGCGATTAGTCCGGCAACCCGGGTCATCACGCCCGGCGGGCCGATCTTTTCCCGAACCTGTTGCAATGCCCGGCGAATCCGGAGATTCACCTCCGGGTCGTACAACATCGTTTGCAAGGCAGCCCGCACATTCTCCGGTGTTAGGTCTTTTTGCAACACTTCCGGTACCACCGAAGCCCCTGCAATCAAATTGGGCAGCCCAATCCAGGGACGGACCACCCGGCGTTCCGGGGATTCCAGCCGTTTGTAGATAAAATAGGATAAACCCGACACCCGGTAGATAATCACCATCGGAACCCCGATGATCGCTGCTTCCAACGTCGCCGTGCCCGAAGCGATGATGGCCGCATCCGCCGCCGCCATCAGCTCATATACATCGCCGCCGGTGACCGTCACTTTCACCGGATATTGGGAGAGGATAGACTCCAGCCAATCCCGGTCAATGGAAGTCGCCACCGGCAACACCAATTGCAGAGACGCATCATTCAATCCGGTTATCGTCTCCAACATTACCGGCAACAGCCTGGCCACTTCCTGCCGTCGGCTTCCCGGCAGCAATGCCACCAATTTTCGTTCCGGATCCAACCCCAGCTTCGCCCGATATTCCAAAGGAGACATTCGACTTTGAACCCGGTCGATAAGGGGATGCCCCACGGAGACCACATTCACCCCGAACTTTCGGTAAAAATCAGATTCAAACGGTAACACGGCCAACAGCAACCGGACCCGTTCCGCCAATTTTCTGGCCCGATCTTCTCCATACGCCCAAGCGGAAGGAGAAAACATGCAGACCACCGGAATTCCCATCCGCTTCGCTTCTTTGGCCAGTACCAGGTTGAAACCACCGGAATCCAACCAAATGACGACATCGGGACGATCTTTCTCCCAAAAGGCCACAATTTCCCCGACCAGTTTCTTTAAGCGCCGTAAATTGCGCAGGGCTTCAAAAAAACCAATGGTGCTTTTGGCTGTCGAATCATAAAGCAGTTGAACGCCTGCAGCCGCCATCCGTCGGCCTCCGATTCCGGTGAACCGGGCTTCGGGAAGCCTTTTTTGCAATTCTTGGACCAGCACCTCTCCATGCATATCCCCTGAAAACTCACAGGTAGACACAAAGATATGACGTTTCATCGACGCAACTCCATATGTAACCGTTTTCGATAATATTCTCCTTCGACAACCATTCCCCTTCTATGGTGCCATCTCTTCCAAATGGATCTCCAGTTGCCCCTGGGTCAACTGCAACCGGGTAATCTTCAGCGGCCAATCCTTCATCACCTCGAAATTCAGCGGAATCTGGGCGGTGATCAGCTTCACCAAATCACCGGGAACTTCCCGTCCGCCGATAATGACGGACTCCGTAAAAAAACGAACGGTTTTCGGGCCGGAAGCTTCCACCCGTTCCTCGAGGACAATATCCGTGGCCCTGCCGAACAGACTTACTTTTCCGGAAATTCGGATCCGTCCCGGAAGAATCACCGTTTTCGGTTGGAATTCGGGATAATTGAGATTTAAATAATCCGAAAGCGCCGTTTCACTAATGATCCCCTGCACTTGGGTGGCTCCGATCCGTTCGACCCGCAATTGCTTTTCCCGGATAAGCGACGGTAAATCCAGATCCAGCCATTCATTGTCCACCCGGAGATATTGATAGCGAAGGTCGCTGATGATACAGTTTTTTGCCTCCAGACGGATCCGTTTCACCTTCCCCCGCACCACATCCGTCAGCTTGATCCACCCCATCGATGCTTTTAGCTGAAAACCGGCACCGCCGCTCTCGATGAACTGACGGGACAACAGGAAACGGACCCAGAGATTCATTCCGACTTGCAGCAAAATGACGACAAGAAAAACCCCTGCCACGATCAACAGGGTCCTTCGTTGCTTTGAAAGGCGATACAGCCAGTCCCGCCAAGCCCCGAAATTTCGCATGGAAACACTCCTTTGTCGTATTTATGCCAAGATTTCAGTGTTTATATGCAATTATCGGTTGCGGGAGCCGCAAGCTGCCATCATTTCCCCTTCAATTCCGCGATCTCTTCCTTCAATTGTTCGATGGTTTTCTTCATCGCCCGAAATTCTTTCAACAAATCCGGCAAATGTTGGGCCGCAGCCTCAACCCTCAATTGTTTGGCATGCGGCCGGGCCGGATCGCCGGAAACAAAGGATTTCGGAGGAAGCGAGTTGGTTACCTTGGAACAACCTGCCACCACTGAATCATCCCCCACCGTCAAGTGCCCGGCAAGACCGGCTTTACCGGCTAACGTCACCCGATCCCCGGTGATACTGCTGCCGGCCAGACCGGCTTGGCCGCAAACCAGATTGTCCGCGCCCACTTCGCAGTTATGGCCGACCTGGACCAAATTGTCGATTTTGGTTCCCCGTTTAATCCGGGTCACACCGGTTGTCGCCCGGTCGATGGTCGTATTGGCACCAATCTCCACGTCATCTTCAACGACAACGATGCCCACTTGCGGCACTTTAAAATGTTTCCCGTCCACAGTGACATATCCGAAACCATCTGCGCCGATAACCGCTCCGGCATGAATCTCGACCCGGTTGCCGATCTGACAGCCTTCCCGGATCACTACATTCCCATGGATCATTCCGTCTTCCCCGATGACCACCCCGTCACCGATCCACGCTCCGGCAGCGACAATCGTCCCTTTTCCGATCCGGACATTCTTCCCGATGTATACCAACGGCCCGATCTCCGCGCCGTCTCCCTGGAACCCTTCACCCACCACGGCGGTTGAATGCACTCCCGGCACACACGGGCGTTTCTCTGTGAAATATGTTAAAAGTTGGGCAAAAGCCAATTTAGGATTGGCAACCTCAATGGAAGGTTTGGGCAAAGCGCCGGTCCCCAAAGGAACAATCACCGCCGCCGCCGGGCTTCGCAAAGCCTTTTCCAACGCAGTTTTATTGCCGCCCAGTGTCAAATCGCCGGGTCTCAAATCATCCACGCCGGCCACGCGGGTAATCTCGGTATTTCCGTCTCCAATCACCGTTCCATTGACCACTTGGGCCAATTCCGTCA
>JAKOSX010000140.1 GCA_029776595.1 Bacillota bacterium
GAATTTCCAGTCAAACCGCTTTTCCGGAACTGTTTCGGCTTTGACGGCCTCTTCCCGGATTCGTCTTCGCCATCCGGCCTGAAATTCGGCAGTCGGTTCCACCTGAGGCATGCTGTTTAACAAAGCAAATGCCCCTTCGATTCGGGCTTTTTCCTCCCGACACGACGTGCAGCCCGCCAAATGATTTTGAATCTCCTCATTCAAGACGACGGACGGTTCCCATTGGGTTGTCAAATATTTATAAACAGCCGTACACTTCATACCTGCACCCGCCCTTCCGATAAAATGCCAAACCGCGGCTGCGTCGCCAGTTTTTTACGAAAAGCCTCCCGCGCCCGGCTTAACCGGGATTTTACCGTGCCCATGTTACATCCCAACACATAAGCGATTTCCGTATATTCCAGCCCTTCAATGTCTTTAAGAATTAAAATCGTCCGCTGTTCATCGGGTAACATTTGCAAAACTTCCCGTATCATGGCACTTTTTTCACTGAGTTCGGCCGATTCCTCCGGATTGTCATACCCGGCCACCGGTTCAAAACCTTGCTCTTTCAGTTCATCCAGGGAATGGCTTTGATTCTTTCTCCGCCGCAACTCATCCAGACAAAGGTTGACGACCACCCGGTATAACCAAGTCTTAAAGGATGAGCTCCCGTTGAAATCTTTTATCTTTTGATATATCCGCACCATCGCTTCCTGGCCCACATCGGACGCATCATGATGGTTTCCAAAATATTTAAACGTCAAATTGTAAATGGTCTTTTCATACTTGGCCAATAACGTTTCGAACGCATTCGGATCTCCGGCTTGACACAAACGGATCAAAGCTTTCTCTTCCAAATGGCAATCCCCTTCCGCCAATCATTTGGGGTTTATACGACAGTAAATTCTAAGATAAAGCTCCGTTCACCCCTTTGTCTATTATACCATCGTCCTTAGGGGATTCAAGCCGGATTCACATGTTTCCATAACATCCAACAATTTACCTGCAATTTCCCTCCGGATTTACCGTTACCTATTTCCTGAGGCCGGAAATATACCGTCAGCAGTCGTCCGTTCGTTCATTTCCGTTTTTATTTTTAGACGGATCCGCTTCCGTTTTTGTTCCGAAAACATTTCGAAGAATGTCGATTTTTGACACATCAACGAACTTCCCAGAATTTACATGAAAGAAAGTCCAGCTAAATGACTAAAAATGTTTTATAATGTTTTATGTAAAGTTGCATTTTACGCAACCCGTCATCTCAAACAAACCCCTCTACATTTCGAAAGGAGCGCATCAGATGTTAATTTTCACAAAGAAATTTTGGACCCTGTTTACGCTGTCTATGGTTTTCAGTTTGGTCTTTTGCGTCGAAGTCCAAGCCCAAGATTTGACCGACTTCAAAGGCCACTGGGCGGAAAAAGCCATTTCCACTCTGGCGGAAAAAGGCGTTGTCAACGGATACCCTGACGGCACCTTCAAACCGGATCAGGCTATCACCCGGGCAGAATTTGCCAAACTGGTCAGCAAGACCTTCGGGTATACCGCAACCACCCAGGCCAAATTTGACGACGTATCGTCGGAATATTGGGCTTCCGGCTTTATTAACGCGGTATCCGAAAAGAAGATCATGAACGCCTTCAGCGACGGCAACTTTAAGCCCGATCAGACCATGAACCGGGCCCAAGTGGCTACCATGATATCCAGAATCCTGAACATGGACAAAAAAGAAGAAAACTACGGCGAATGGGCAGCCAGCTTCACCGATGTCCCGGCCGACCATTGGGCCTTCCGGTACATCGAAATCGCCAAAAAGCTCCAACTGTTACCATCAAGTTACCAGACCCAGTTCCATCCCGATTATGCCGTTACCCGGGCTGAAGCAGCCTGGATGATTGAAGCCTTGAGCAAAATATCGGTTACCAAAGGAAAGATCGTTGCCGTGGATCCGGATACCGGCTTGGTAAACATCCAAGGGGCAAACAACGGCGAACCGCTGTTGTCCATGATCGTTCCGGAGACCATCGTTATCCGGAACAATACCGTCTCCTCCGTCGATGCTTTACTGGCCGGCGATGAAGCTACCGTTATCACTTTGTCGTCCGGTGATGCCAAATTCGTCAAAGCTTACGGCGAAATCACCAAGAATGACCTGCTTTCACGGCTCAGCTCCATGACCAAAGGCAAGCTGACCCCGAATCATATCAGCGCCATCCTCGCCGGAGACTGGGATGCGATTAAGGACGATATCAAAGGGGGCTTATACAATCAAATGATTGAATTGGGCCTGACCCCGGCCGAAGCGGAAAGCATTATGGTCCAAGACTGGAGCTATCTGGACACCTTAAGCCGCGACCGGCTCTCCCAGGGTCTCTCCAGCTACCTCGGGATCACCACAGACCTTAGCCAGGCGCTGATCGAGCGGGATATTGAAAAAATTAAAGAATGCGGCAAGATCGAACTGGCTACCGCAGCACTCAGCCGCTTGCTGGGCGTCGCCGACGCGAAATAAACCGGCAACCGGCCAACCAAACCATGAAAAAACGGGACTCCCGAACATCGGGGTCCCGTTTTTTTCATACCTTCTGTTCTCCAAGGGTCGGAGCTTCCGGTCGATACCGGGCCGTCTTCCGATCCACCGCCCGTTCGCTCCGGTTGGCATAACAATAGTAACAATGAAATCGGCACATATCATACGTCCCCATATCCACCGCCTGCAAACACCGGCAATGAGGACGCTGGGACCGATCCCGGCCCACCGGAAGTCGACGCCCCAAAAGCGCCGCAATCCGCTCTCCGTCGACGCAACTACCCGGCTTGATGCCGTACCGTTCAATATTTAAAACCTCGGCACAACTGGTGATCTCCAGCCCGTTTTCACGGGCAATCCCGGCCAAACCGCTGAGTAACCTCTCCAAATCGTCACGGTAACGTTCATCCCGGATGTCAATCACCCGAAAGCCGGAAACGGCCTCCAACCGCTGCAGCCGTTTTTGGACTTTGGGGTATATTTGTAACAGGCTGATGATGGCTTGATCGGTATACCCCTTCAGCTCTTCCGCCAACCGGCTGAAACGTTCCAAATGATAATCAATGGTCGTCTCCTGGCTGATTACAATGGGATCATACCGCCATACCACCCTTCGGGGTCCCAATTCCTCGCTTAACCGGCGGAAGGTCTCCGTCCGTTGCCGGAGAATCGGCACCCGCGGTTCAAGGAAGGCCGGATAATCATTTAACGTATAATGGAAATAGTAACGGTATCCCCGGCGATCCAGTTCGCGTAAATACGGCATCAGCGGGCCCGGGTTCTTGGTAATGAACAGGAAGATGTCCACCTGTTCCGGGTCCAGAGGAATCCGACGGCGCTGCCCTGCGTTGAACGGATTCACATTGACAAAATACCCTTCCTCTATCCGCCGCATAAACCACTCGCTGTAAAACGCGGGTATATCGGTTCTCCGGCTGACCGTAACAATCACCATACCGCCCTTCTTTCCTTTGAAATATCGCAATATTTTTAGTAATTTAATTTTTTATAAGGTTTCCGAAGCCTTTTTTCAACTTTTTTTTGCTTTTATTTCCGACGCTCTCATTATACAATATTCATGGAAGAAAGAAAATCAATTCCAACCGAAGCAGGTGATCTTATGGAAGCTTCCATCAAAACCGCATTATCCGAACCGTTGCAAGTCGAATACCGGCAGATTAATCAACCGTTCACCATGCCCCTCAATCATTATCACGAGGCCTATGAGATATACTATCTGATATCCGGTGAACGTTACTATTTCATCACCGACAAGACGTATCACGTCATCCCCGGTGACCTGGTCCTCATCGGAATCAACGAGCTCCATAAGACCTCCCAGGTGGATACTTCATCGCATGAACGGATCTTGATCAATTTCACCCCGGATGTGCTTCCCTGGAAGCTTACAGCCGAAGAAAACCTACTGGCATGCTTTTCCGGTCCCAACAACGTTCTGCGGCCGGATATCGCCGAACGTAACAAAATGGAAGAAATATTGTTCAAGATGATCCATGAAAAAAACCATCAGGCCTATGGGTATCAAACGTATATCAAAGCCCTGCTCGTCGAATTGCTCATCTTAATCAACCGCCAGAAGAATCAGAAAGCCGCTCCGGAACTCCGGCATGCATCGTATGAAAAAATCTATGATGTCCTTCGGTTTATCAATCAACATTACCGGGAAGACATCTCCCTTGACTTATTATCCAAATCCTTCTTTATCAGCCCTTATCACTTAAGCCGAACCTTTAAGAAAGTCACCGGGTTTTCTTTTATCGAATATTTGAACAGCATCCGCACCAAAGAAGCCCAACGCTTGATTCGCGATACTTCTCAGAGCATCAGCCATATCGCGGCTTCAGTCGGTTTTGACAGTTTAACCCATTTTGGGCGGGTTTTTAAATCCATTACCGGGCTGTCCCCTTCCCAATATCGGAAAAAATTTCGTCGTTAAACAAATTGTAACTTAATATTAAATTACATGTTAATATTTCCCCTGATAGATAGGTGTAAAATAGTAACAGAGTTATTGTATTCAAATATATTGTTTTATTTGTACATCAAATTAACTCTTTCCAAATTGGAGTTAAACACAAGGAGGCTTTTTTTATGTCTGAGCTACCGATGTTAAACCGCAAACTTCTGGAAGAAAAATACCTGGGCACCCCGCTTGCCGATTATCCGGCCGAACTTTTAAATTACCCTGAAAGAGTCATCCAATTTGGCGAAGGTAATTTTTTACGGGCTTTTGTAGAGTGGATGTTTCATAAAACCAATAAAGCCGGATTGTTCAAGGGAAGAATCGTCGTCGTCCAGCCTATTGAACAGGGCCGCGTGAAAAACCTCAATGAACAAGACGGCTTGTATACTTTATTGCTCCGCGGGAAACAAGGCGGAAAAATCGTCGACGAACGTGAAATTATTCCGGTAATCAGCCGTGGCTTGGAATCCACCACCCAATGGGAAGAAGTGCTCAAATGCGCTGAAAATCCGGATATCGAATATTTCATTTCCAATACGACCGAAGCCGGAATCGCTTACCGGCCGGAAGATAAACTTACCGATCAACCGCCGGTATCCTTCCCCGGCAAACTTACGGTTTATCTGTACCGCCGCTTTCAACATTTTCAAGGAGATCCTTCCAAAGGGATGGTCATTATCCCCTGCGAATTGATCGACCGGAACGGCGACAACCTCAAGAAAATCGTGTTGAAATTCGCCGAACAATGGGGGCTTCCCGAAGCATTCTCCACGTGGGTCAAAGAATCCAACCATTTCTTAAATACATTAGTGGACCGGATCGTCACCGGATATCCCTTCAAAGAGGCGGCCGCTCTCGAAGCGGAATTGGGTTATCGCGATCAAAACTTGAACACCGGTGAAATCTTCCATCTGTGGGTCATCGAAGGCGACGCCGCACTCTCCGAACGTTTGCCTTTCCATAAAGTGGGCCTCAACGTCAAATGGGTGAAAGATCTCACCCCCTATCGGACCCGTAAAGTCCGGATTTTGAACGGCGCCCACACCTCAACGGTGGCAGTGGCCTGTTTGTCCGGTATCGAATTTGTCCGGGACGCCATCGACGACACTTCCGTCGGCAAATTCCTTCAGGATGTGTTGTTTGAAGAGATCATTCCAACGTTGGACTACTCCGACGTGAACGAATTAAAAACCTTTGCCAATGACGTTCTGGAGCGGTTCAACAACCCGTTCATCGACCACAAGTGGTTTGATATCGCATTAAACTCCACATCCAAGTTTGAAACCCGGGTCATGCCGTCCCTCCGCCGTTATGTGGAACAAAACGGCAAACTTCCGAAGAAATTAACCTTCTCGTTGGCCGCTTTAATCGCGTTCTACCGCGGCACCGAGATCCGCAACGGCAAACTGGTGGGAATGCGTAACGGCAAAGAATATTTTGTTCAGGACGATTTGGATACCTTGGAATTTTTCCGGGACAATTGGTCCCAATACGAAGCCGGCCAACAAACTGTTGAACAGTTGGTGGAAAAAGTATTGCGCCGTTTCTGGAGCGATTTTACCGCTCAGCACCCGCAATTGGTCGCCGAAGTGGCAGACTATGTCGATGTTATTATTAACTCCGGCATCACGCCCGGATTGCAAAAATGTTTGTAATTTTTGCCTGGTTTAGCTGTGCCTGAACTGTAAATCGCGATTTTTTGCTGGCAAACCGTTACCTTCTTGTACAAAAATACCTTCAAGTATACTATAATTAAAGGTATTAAGAGTTTTACCGGGAGAGTCCTTGAACTCTCCCGGTTTAAAAAAAGGAGGGTACGGTAAAGTGAACTATGTGGAATCTTTTGTCCAACTGATCGCGAAAGGCGCATCCGTTGCCGAATTGAAAGCGGCAGCCCAAAACCGGCCGGAATTTAAGGCCGTTTACCCTAATTCCGTCCATCAGTATGAACAATCCGTTTTATTTATGGTGAAAGGTGAGTCCGGCAAAAAATTGATCATTGCCAATGACGGCTCGCCTCTTTTTGTTGAATTCAGCGGCAAACTTTTGGACTCTGCATCCGGTTTAAAAGTTAAAGAGGCTGATTTGAACGTCGAAAACAGTTTGGTCCTCCGCAAATATTTCCCCTTTACCAACCCCGTCTCTCTGGCCTCGGCCCCTGCCACCTTCGGTGTAGGCGATCGGCTGGGCGTGGCTTCCGGCGGCCATATCCGGGTTCTCCGTAACAGCAAGGCCAAACCCATCCTGGCCCAACAATCCATTCGCGAATTGAACTTAACCGGACGGACTTACCCCGAAGTTTTGGCCGATGCCGTGTGGGCCGTCTTCCAAGAAGATTATCAAGACGGTTTCGGTGCCGACGGCGATCATTTGAAAACCCCTGCGGAAGTCAAGATGGCTTTGGATTACGGATTTACCATGATCACCCTGGACTGCTCGGAGCATATCAACAATGTTTCGGCGGATGACACCGATAAAATCAACGCTTTATACAACGAAATCGCTCCGGAACAACGTGCGAAACTGGAGCAAACCTTTTTGAACAAAGAATTTAAACTGAAAAGCGGTTTGACTATCTCTTTCTCCCCTGAAAAACTCAAACTGAACATCGTCATTTATCAAAAAGCCATCAATTTTGCCATTCAAATCTATAATGATCTGATCCGGACCAACCCGAAACCGGTGGACTTTGAAGTCTCCATCGACGAAACGCTGACGCCTACGGATCCGGCATCCCATTATTTTGTTGCCTCCCAGCTTATGGAAGCCGGTGTCAAAGTCAACAGCATGGCACCACGTTTCTGCGGAGAATTCCAAAAAGGCATTGACTACATCGGAAACCTGGCCCAATTCGAAAAAGAATATAAAGAGCACCAACAGATCGCCGATCATTTCGGCTACAAACTCAGCATCCATTCAGGCAGCGACAAATTCAGCGTCTTCCCCATCATCGGCCGGGAATGTAAAGGACATATTCACGTGAAGACCGCCGGTACCAACTGGCTGGAGGCCGTTCGGGTCATTATCGAAGCCGATCCTGCCTTGTACTGGGAAATGCACAAGTTTGCCCTGGAAAACCTGGCAGAAGCCAAAAAATACTATCACATCTCCGCCGATATGAACCGGGTCCCGAATATCGAGACCCTGTCTGACACCGAACTGAAGGATCTGATGAACCAAAACGACGCCCGCCAGCTTATCCACATCACATACGGCCTGATCTTACAGGCTAAGGATGCTGCCGGCAACAGCCGTTTCCGGGATCGGATCTACGCCTGCCTGCACCAACATGAAGACCTTTATTATGAGATGCTGCAAAAACATATCGGCAAACACCTGGAACTGTTGAACCTAACGTAAGGTTTGGCCGTCGTCATCACGGAGCTCACCTTGTTAACCGGGTGAGCTCTATTATTGACCAAACGGTTATCATAGCCTGATTTGCCAAATAAATTAACAATATTTAAATATCCGTCTAAAAGGAAAACGCCGATATCTCTCGAATTAAAAGATTTTGGCGATTAGCATGCCTGCAAATTCATGAGAAAATGGTGATAACAATGAGCAATGTACTGCAAATCCGGCCCGAAGATAATGTGGCCATTGCCTTGGCACCGATTTCCAAAGGCACTGTCCTGAAGATCGGCAGCCAAGAAATCGAAGTTAAACAAGACATTCCTAACGGCCATAAAATAGCGCTCCGTGATATCGCCCAAGGCGAACACGTGATCCGTTATGCTTATTCCATCGGCTTGGCCAGCCAACCAATTGCCAAAGGCGAATGGGTACACACCCACAACCTCCACACCGGCCTCAAAGACAAACTGGAATACACGTATAACCCCACGCCGCAGCGGCCGGTCCAACCGGCGGGCCCCATCCCCACCTTTTTGGGATACCGTCGCCATGACGGCCAGGTCGGCATCAGAAACGAAATTTGGATCATCAATATGGTAGGCTGTACCAACCGGCAAAGCCAACGTTTGGCCCAAATGGCCACGGAAAAATATCAGTCGCTGATCAAAGACGGCATTATCGACGGATTTTACGATTTCGCCCATCCCTACGGCTGTTCCCAATTGGGCGACGATCTGGAGAATACTCAGAAGATTTTAGCCGGATTCGTCCGGCATCCCAATGCCGCCGGAGTGCTGGTCATCGGTTTGGGCTGTGAAAACAACCGGCTGGATGATTTCAAACGCTTTATCGAAGGTTATGATCCCAATCGGGTAAAATTTATGGTCCTTCAGGAAGTCGAAGACGAATTTGCCACCGGCATGGAGCTCCTGGACCAACTGGTGCAATTCGCTTCCGCTTTCAAACAACAACCCATCCCGGTTTCCGAGTTGAAAATCGGCCTCAAATGCGGCGGTTCGGACGGGTTCTCCGGCATCACCGGCAACCCCTTGGTCGGCCATGTTGCCGATAAACTCATCAGCTACGGCGGAACCGCAGTCCTCACCGAAGTGCCGGAGATGTTCGGCGCCGAAACCATCTTGATGAACCGGGCTAAAGATGAAGAAATCTTCCAAAAGACCGTTGCACTCATCAATGACTTTAAAGATTACTTCATACGAAACGGCCAGGAAGTATATGAAAATCCTTCGCCCGGCAATAAAGACGGCGGTATCACCACGCTGGAGGAAAAATCCCTGGGCTGTACCCAAAAAGGCGGTACCAGCACGGTGATGGATGTCTTGAAATACGGTGAGCGGATTAAGACCAACGGCTTAAACCTGCTGGAAGGCCCGGGCAATGACATCGTCTCGACGACGGCCATGACTGCCGCCGGTGCCCATATTATCCTCTTCACCACCGGCCGGGGCAATCCGATGGGCGCTGCGGTTCCCACCATCAAAATCTCTACCAATTCCGGCTTGGCCAAGAAAAAAGCCAACTGGATCGACTTTAACGCCGGCCAACTGTTGGAGGGCGTATCCATGGAAACCTTGACCGAACAATTTTTCGACTATCTGTTGAAAGTCGCCAGTAAACAGGAACGGACCAAAAACGAGATCAACGGTTACCGGGATATCGCTATCTTCAAGACCGGAGTGACATTGTAAAGAATCAAAAAGCGCGCCAAGCTGGCGCGCTTTTTGATTTACACCGTTTCCCATTGTCCGGACTCTGCCGACCGGAACAGGGCATCGATCACTTTCATATTGGCGACAGTATCTTCCAAGGGCAGGGGTAGCGGCGTTCCTTCCCGTACAGCCCGGGCAAACTCTTCAAACAATACCCGGTATTGATTGGCCGGCCCCAGTTCCACTACCCGAGTGGCCACGCTGGTTTGCACGGTCACTTTGGCCGGAACGTCCCCCGGTTGATTGAAGGGAATCCCGACCTCAATCATCCCGGCAGTCCCGTAAATCGTCACTTTCTGTTGGGGGAAGACCTGCGTCGCGACAGTAAAAAGCGCCCTGGCCGTCCCAAAGTCCAAAATGGCCTGGGTTAAAATATCCGTACCAAAGTCAGGATGTTGCTCCATTACTGCCAATACCCGCCGGGGTTCCGAACCCATGATCAAACGGGCGGACGATATGGCATAACAGCCGATATCATAAAGGGCACCGCCGCCATTTGCTTTGATGTTCCGAATATTCTTCGGGTCCGCATTGTTATAGCCGAAAAAAGTATGAATGGCCCGGACTTTCCCAATCTCCTCGAATCGAAGAATTTCCGCCACATGGCGCCATTGGGGATGAAACCGGTACATAAAAGCCTCCATCACCGGTACATTTTTGGACCGGGCATATTCAAGGGCTTCCTTGGCATCAGCTGCATTCATGGTTAACGGTTTTTCGCAAAGGACCGGTTTACCGGCATCCACCGCCTTCTTAATCCATTCCAGATGGCTGTCATTGGGAAGAGGGATATAAACGGCATCAACCTCCCCATCCTGAAGTAATGCTTCATATGAACCATAACTGTGAGGTATGCCATATTGAGTGGCCGCATTTTCCGCTTTGGCCTGGCTGCGCGAAGCAACTGCAAACACCTCAACCTCCGCCGAATGTGCCAATGCTGGTAAAATCCTGGTAATGAAATGACGGGAAACGCCGAGAACTCCAAATTTAAACCGCGACATGCTTAAACTTCTCCTTTCTTGATAGATTCGGTAATCATTGTTTTAAGGCAAGATTATCGTCTTATAAAACATCATATCGGTAAATTCGGCCTTTTCCTTAAAGGGGACGACTGCTCCGGTGCCGAAGATTTCCCGACTCAGTTGTTCCGCACGCCGGTGGAATGCATAAGCTTCCTCCGTCGACGTGTTTGCATAAATATAAATGTCAAAATGTCGGTAAAAACGATCAACCGATCGCCCACCATCAACTGTATCACTTCCGGCAGACGGCTGCGTGGAACACCTTCCTTCACATAGTCCTCTTTCGCACAACCCAACCGTCATCGAAGGTCACACCATAAGCAGGCAAGTAGACGATGGTATGGCTTTTATCCATGGTCAGCGACTGATAAGTAAAGTGCAGATGGTCCATCCCGGCAAGCTCCAGGACTGCACTGATATTGGTAGACTGAGAAACGCAATGGCCGCCCCGGGTCCGAAACGCATCGTCGATGTTATTCTCAATCATGCCACAGGGCCATTTCGACTTCAAACAATCCGTATACTTCACCCTGTAAATTATGAACTATGAATTCCAAATCAATCCACTGCCACATTGACCAGAACCGGCTGTAAAACCCTGGCTACGTCGTGTGGGTTCATTTCCAACAAAAATCCCCGTTTCCCGCCATTAATATAGATCACCGGCAGGTCTAAAATGGTCTTTTCCATATAAACGGGCATCGGCCGCCGGGTGCCGAAAGGCGAGGTCCCACCGACCAAATAACCGGTATGTTTATTAGCGACTTCCGGACGGCAGGGAGCGATGGTTTTAACGCCTAAAAACCGGGCCAATTTTTTGGTGGAGACCTGTTTGTCTCCATGCATCAGGACGATTAGCGGATTGTGTTTTTCATCTTCCATGATCAAGGTCTTGATCACCGCATGTTCATCCACACCCAGTTCCCGGGCACCAACCTCCGTACCGCCCCGATCCTCATAGGCATAAAACCGCTCAACGAAATTCACTTGCTTTTCCCGAAGCAACCGCACCGCCGGTGTCACCGGCACTTTTTCCTTAGCCATTCTGATCACCGTTGAAAATAATAGAAATTGGGTACTGGGTGAATATTAGACACTGGATATCAGGAACTAGGTTTTGGTGAGGAACGCACAACGTTCCTTTCCTTAACCCAGGACCCATAACCCAGAACCATAACCTGTACCCCGGACCCAGCGCCTCTTACAGCCACTCCGCGATCTCGCCTAAATTTTCGGCGATCAAATCCGGCTTGAAGGGCGACCCTTCTAAATCGCCGGGTTGGGTCTCCCCGCTCAGCACCAAAATACTCAAGATCCCCGCCTGCTGCCCCATGGCAATATCCGTATATAAGCGATCGCCAATCATTGCAACTTTATCGGTTTCCAAACCAAATTTGACGCACAACGCCTCCACCATCTCCGGATGGGGCTTACCGATGACTTTCGGATCCACGCCGGTAGACGCTTTGATGAAAGCGATCATGGCGCCGCAATCCGGAATCGGTCCTTCCGGCGTGGGACAATTAAAGTCCGGGTGAGTGGCGATGAACGGAACGCCGCGGCGTATCAAATCGCAGGCAATGCGCATTTTTTCATAGGTCAATGTCATGTCAAACCCCAATACCACGGCTTCCGGATCCGTGGCGGTAAGCTCATATCCGTCGGACTGAAACTCATCTTCCAATGCAGGCGTACCCAGCAGATAGATTCGTTTTCCAAACCGGTTTTTCTTTAAATAGTACCGGGTTGCCTCCCCGGAAGTGAAGATCTGTTCGGATTGGACATCGATCCCCATGGCCTGCAGTTTCTTTAAGTAATCCGCCTTTTGTTTGGAAGAATTATTGGTGACGAAAATATAATTATTCCCCTGCTCCTTCACTTTGGTCAAAAACGGAACCGTCCAGGGAAACAACCGGTTCCCCAGATATACCGTACCGTCCAAATCCAGCATAAATGTTTTAATTTGCTTCAGCCATTCTTTGGGCTCTTTCCGTTGTTGCACAATAATAGCTCCTTTCAAACAAGCCACGGGTAAAACCCGTGGCTTGCTCTCCGTTTCTCAACGCCGTTTATGGATTCCCATCAAAAATCTCCATCCCCGTGATTAACAGCCTTTATAAGCACCCAACACCTTTTGGACAATTTCGTCCAAGATGCCGAGCTCGTCGGCGGTCTTCGCCACCGTATACCGGCTCCGGTAATCTTTACCGAACGCCAGTGCATCATACAACTGACTGTCACTGAGGCCGATGTCCGCAGCAGTCAGCGGAGCTCCCAGACGTTCAAAAATGGCTTTCACCTGAGACCAGGTCGGCAGGAACTCCAATTCCCGGCGGATCTCCGCTTCACGATCGATGACCCGTTTAATCCGGCGTTCTTGTTCCTCCCAGGTCAAGAAGTCTTCCGGGTTTTCTTTAATGATGGCCGACCCAAATTGGGGCCCGTATTTCTCCAAAATCAACTTCTTCCGTTCCTCATGGGGCAACCGGTTCTGTTTGACCTTTTCCAGATCAACTTTGGCGAAATCGCGGCTCAAGAATTCTTCGAAGAACTTGATCATATATCCGGTGGCAACGCCCACGGCAGTCCCGTGACTGGGCGGTGTCACCTTCCGGACCAGCTGCATCATCTCCCAATAATGGGCCATATTATGTTCCATCGACGCCACCGGCCGGGTATTGCCGATCATTAAAATGGTCAATCCGGACAAGATGAGCGCCTCAATCAGGCTTTGAATGCCTTCGGTGGTTTGACCCTTGATCCCGTCCATATTATCCACGCATTTTTGAAGGGCCTGACTGACGATATCCACCGAAACCGGGCAATAGGGTTCATCATTGATGATCCGTCCCAAACGCCAATCGGCAATGGCAATATATTTACCCAGTACATCACCAAAACCGGAAATCGACATCGGGAGCGGGGCATTTCGCATAATCTCCAAATCGCAAATGAGCACTTTCGGATAGACCCCCGGTTTGTGCACTTTCAAGCCTTTGTTCAATAACGGAGAAACCACGGAAGTATACCCGTCCATGGATGCTGCCGTACCTACACTGACGAAAGGCTTGCCGGTCATCACTGCTACATAACGGGTAAGGTCATTGATGGAGCCGGATCCGACCGCGATCAAAAAGTCCGTCTGCCGTTCCATAGCATACAGGATCTCACCCAAGGCCGCTTCATCGGGTTCCAAAACCCCTTCCCGTTCCAAGAGACACAGAGAAATATGATAGCCGGCTTGGGTCAGTAGTCTTTCAACCAATTCTCCGGCCAAAGGATATGTAATGTTATCCGCTACCAATACGGCATTCCGGCCAAAATTGCGCTTGCCGATAAATTCTACACAGTCTTTAACGATATTGCTCCCAATATAAATGTCAATATCCGGGACGTCATGGGGCATACCGCAATCGCATTCGATCTTCGGCAAAATCAATTGGGACCCGACGTAATCAATTTTTACTGGCATCAATAACCCTCCCTAGTTTGATTAAATTCCTTACTAGTATAATTCGGCTCACGCCAAAAAAAACCTTTGGTATTCTTCAGAATTCTTTATGCTAAATTTAAAAAGCAGCCATCTCTCTTCACTGAGAGAAACGGCTGCTTTCTCAAAATCTCTTAATGCAGCGATTATGGTTCTACCGGATTCCAGGCATTGGTGGTGACCCACTTCTTCCCGTCGGACGTCGGTTTGCCCAAAATTACCTCCCGGCTGGCGAAACCGTCTTCATATTCGGCTTTGGTCAGTTCATAATCATACTTGGAACTGAATTCATAGGGCTGTCCGGTGGCATTTTTCAGATTGTAGTATTTCCATCCGGTTAAGGCGGATGCCGGGACATTCACCGGAGTCGGCGGGAAACTGTCATCCCAGGTCAGCGTACCTTCGCCTTTAATCGTGCAGTTGACAAAGGCGATGTTATCGTAGTTGCTCTCAGTACCGGCCATATCCCGGGCAAAGAAACTGGCGCCGGCTACGGCTTCAATCTCGCAGTTGAGGAAGACATAGCCTTTGCTCGTCGGCAAGCATCGGGCATGGGCGATGATCGAACCCGGGCTGATACATTTGATTTTGCAGTTTTCAAAGAGGGACACAATGGCCGAACCCCAGATAAAGTCCGTATTCCCTTCCACATAGCAGTCTTTGAACCAGTTATACCCCTTGGTTTGCAACGTATCCTGTTCACTGAGGAAGGAACAGTTTTTAACCACCAGGTAACCAAAGGGAGCGTCAAAGTAAAGAGCTTCCGCTTGGCCGTAAGTCGCTTTATCCGCAGCATTTCGGATAGTCAGGTTGGCCAAGGTGATGGTCTTCGACGTAGAGATATAAGCCAAAGCCCGCAATACGGTTCCGCCGTTGGCCCGTTCGCCGTTTTTGTACTGGATCACCACATCGGTGCCATAGGGCGCTTTCCCCATACCTTTCAAAGTCACGTTCAAGTCTTTCTTGAAGTTGAGAATCTCATGGTAAATACCCGGAGCGATTTCAATGGTCATTCCGTCCAGATCGTTCTTCGCTACATAGTCGAGAGCCGCCTGAACGGTCCGGAAATGGGCTTTAGCTGCCGGATCCCCGTTTACCGTGATGATTTTCCCGGAGATAACCGGTGCTGCTTTGGTAGTGAAGGCCCAGGTTTTGCTTTCCGGAGAGAAACCGGTAAACGGTTTGCCGCCCAACTGGCCCTTGATAACACCGTTGGGAATGCTCACAAAGTATTTGGTTTGATAAGCCAAGGTGCCGTTATGCGGCGCAATATATAAGGTATTTCCCTCGATCCGTACCCGCTGGGATCCGTAGTTCATGGACGAATTCCGTTCGGGCACAAATGAAGTATCTCCTTTGAGCCGAATGGTGTCTACCACTTCACCGGTGGCATAGTTATGGATTTGTATCAGGCCGGTGTCATCGGCGATGCTCGGCGGGCCATCAAAGGTTATTGCCAATTCTCCGTCGGCATAGGCAGCCGTTTCACCAATCGCCGGAAGCACTTTATTATTGATCCCGCTATAGTCGTCTTTCACATAGCCTAAGGCTTCGATAACCTTGTAGGTAATGGTCCGGCGGGAATTGGGATCAGAGGCGTTCTGGACCTCAATGGTGGCAGTCCCGACGCCAACTGCCTTGACAGTAAAGGAACTGCCGCTGGCACCGCTCTCCGGGGATACAGCCAAAACCTTCGGATTGGAGCTTTTCACCGTCCAACGGTCGGCTTCGTTTTTGGCATTGAACGCCTGCACTTTAAACTCGGTTTGTTCGCCGACCCGGATACCGGTGGTACTGACGTTATCGATCCGTTGCAGGAACTTGGCCCACAACAGCGGGAACGAAGCGTCGGTGGTCTCGATCACCAATTTGGTTTGATTTTCATCGAGTTTGCCAACCCGGACCGCGGCGATGTCGAAGGAAGCGCCGCAGCTGTAAATACCGAAGCTGCCACTATAACCTAAACC
>JAKOSX010000013.1 GCA_029776595.1 Bacillota bacterium
CGTTGCCGAACATCTTTACGGATCGGATGTGGATTTTGTAGATGCCATGAATGCCCGTGCCAAAAAACTCAAATTAAAAAATACCCATTTTGCCAATGAAACGGGGTTGCCGGATCCGGACCATTACAGCAGTGCGTATGACTTGGCCGTCATCTCGAGAGAACTGTTAAAGTACCCGGAAGTGCTGAAATTCACTTCCATCTGGATGGACAGCCTCCGGGACGGAAAGTTCATCCTTCGCAATACCAATGAACTCATCCGGGTATACCAGGGGGCCGATGGTTTAAAAACCGGGCATACGTCGGAGGCCAAGTATTGTCTGGCGGCTACGGCCAAAAGAGGTGACTTCCGCCTGTTAAGCGTGATCTTGGGAGCGGAAAGCGACGCAGCCAGGGTCGCACAGACCAAACGGCTGTTGGATTACGGTTTTCGCAATTTTCAATGGAAACCGGTTTTTGAGTCTAAAAAAGTGATTGGACGAGTATATATAAAAGGGGCCAAGCAAGAACAGGTCCCGGTGCGGCTGCGTTCCGATTTCGGAGTCGTGGTGGAGCGCGATAAAGAGTCCGAGGTGACGACGGAGATTACTCCGGTAAAAAATATCAAACTTCCGATAAAGTCCGGCACCCGGATCGGGACGGTCAGTGCCCTTGTTGACGGCAAAATCATTGGCCAAGCTCCGGTTTACGCTGCGGAAGATGTGGAAAAGGCCAATTTTTTGGTCAGGGGATGGCGTTGGATTTTGGATTTTTTCAAAAAATTATTCGGTAAAAAGTGAGGATTTATCAATTTGAAATGCGGTTTTCCGAGGTTTCTATATAAACTGAGATCAATCTGAATTGCTTATGGAAGGATTTGTACATTTTATCAAGAAATTAATAAAAGTTCAATTTATGGAAAGGAAGGCAGGGCGATGATGCACAGGAGTAAACGACGGAGCTGGGTACTGGTTTATATTTTTTTATGGATAGGATCTGCCTTTTCTACCGTATGGGCCTTACCGGTGTTGCAATTGGGTTCCCGGGGAGAGTCGGTATGGGAGGTCCAAAACTATCTTTATGAACTGAAGTATCTCAGCGTCGCCCCGACCGGCTATTATGGGAAGATCACCCAAGACGCGGTGAAACGGTTTCAGGCTGATCAGGGATTGAAGGTTGACGGTAAGATTGGCCCGGTGACCTTGGCTGCGCTGAAAAAGGCGGTTAAGGAGCAATCGAAAGCGGTTGTTCATACCGTGGCGCCGGGGGAAACACTGGCCGAGATCGCTGCGAAGTACCGGATATCTCCGGAGGATGTGAAGGTCTGTAATCAACTGACCGGCGATGAAGTGACGGCCGGACAGCAGTTGAAGATACCATTGTCCAGAGACAACGTTTCGGTGGCTTCCCGTGGGCGTCTTGGCGAGATTCAGGCGGTTCCGTGGGAAATCGTGGATCGGTTATGGTCCCGGGTTGAAACCGTCCGCATCATTGATCTGCAGACAGGCCGATCGTTTCAGGTAAGACGGCATGGCGGCCATTATCATGCAGACTCCGAGCCGTTGAGGGCACGGGATACTCAAGTTCTGTTGAGTATTTACGGCGGCAAGTGGAGTTGGAAGCGCCGTCCGGTGGTGGTCCAAATCCGGAATCAATATATTGCGGCTTCCATCAACGGGATGCCCCATGGCGGCCAATCCATTAAGGATAATAACTTCAACGGCCATTTTTGTGTGCATTTTCTGGGGAGCAGGATTCACAAAAACGGACGGGTCGATCCCGATCATCAGGAGAAAGTGAAGATTGCTGCAGCTTTTAGCCAACCCATATTGGAGCCGGCTGAATGGCCGGAACTTGTCGAAAGCCTTTGAAAGAACAATGAACAATGAAGCCGGATATCGTCGGTTTGCCGATGTTCCCGCCCTTTTGGGCGGGTTTATTTTTTGAGTCTTGGGAAAAATAAATAAAAACGCAGTGAAGATAAGGAGTGTCCGGATTGACCGACTATATTATCATGGTGGGAGTTTTGCTGGTGGCAGCTTATACGGTGCTTTTCGGGATGGAAATATTGAAGGAAAAAAATTATCTGGGTTTTGCGGCTGTCATCATTTTAGTGGCGGCGATCATTGGCCTGCCTGTATATTTGCTTTTCTTCAGAGGTTGACTGCTTAATAATTAATATATCGCTGCATACTGCCGTTCCCTGTTTTTCGGAACGGCAGTATGCATTGGCAGGATTATCGGTTTACTTTTGCGTTTTGGGGGGTTGGAATTGGACTCCGACGCGTCGGATGTAGACGTGCATGTTGACGCTGACATTGGCTTTGGGAAATTTTTTAGGCCAGCGGTAGCGTTCCCAGTCTGTGGTTGTCAGCATGGTATTGCGCACTTTTTGCCCGAATCCGAAGATGTCGGCTTGGAAATCCGTCTGCGCCTTGTGGATCACTTTTTCGATTCGGTGTTTAAGGGCTGACGCGATCTTTTGACGCAAAAAGTTTTCCATGGCCGGAGTGGTATAGTCGATGACGTTTTGAATACTGACAATGCTGGCCTCCATCCAAACATCCACAGTAAAGTGGGGAATCTCTTTTTGAGTAAATTTGATCCGGGTCGGTTTGGCTGTGGTTAATCGAAAGGCGATTTTTGTGTTTTTGTCAAGCGGATCGGGAAGGGTCAGGAAGGCCTCCCGAAACCGGTTGGTGATAATCTGTAGCACTTGGGTTTCGTATAAATCCAGGTGTCCGACGACGCGATCACCTTTGAAGACGGCGGTTCCGGCAATTCGGATTTCAACCGGTTTTTTCTCTTCGGGTTTCTTTGCTTCGCCTTCATCGCCGCTGCTTTCACCGCCTTGGGACGGTTCTTCGGTGATCTCCTGGGGTTTAAATTCCGTCAGGAGCGGTGCGTAGTTTTCTTGAGTCAAAGATTCGTACCGACGCATAAAGTCATGTAAATTGGTCATGGGAAACATTCCGGAGCGTTTGGAGATCATCACCAGATCCCGGAAATGTTCGGCAGGATTGAGATCCAGTTTAGGCTGCATTTTCATCAGATTTGCAGCTTTGCCTTTACAAATAAAAATCAATAGCGTACGCCGCATTTCCCGGAAGCGGATCAGATTGTCGATCCAGCGGCTGATGCCGAATTTGGCCATATCCTCACCGATAAACAATACTTGATTCTGTAGCAGGGTGACTTCCAGGTTGACGGTGGTGTTCATCAGGTTAAATGCTTCATAGATGGACGGGGCTTTCATCGAGATCAGGAGCACGCCCGGACCTTCACTGCTGCCGCCGCCTTCAGCAGTAGCGCCCAGTTTAGAAGGGATGGCGATCATGGCCGTGACCGTGATTTGCTTGTCTTCTTCCAAATCCAATCCCAACGCTTGGATCAGCCCCATGCTCTCCAGTTCTTTTCGGTCCCAGCAACCTTCAGCGGAGATAGTAAAAACAATGAGTACAATCGTTAGGAATAATTTTTTACCCATTGGTTTTACCCCCTTTCTTCTTAAAGTGCGAGACAGTCCGTAATGCCTGCAGCCCCATACTTTTTAGCTTTTTCCAATCCCAGTAGCCTCCGACGGAGATAGCAAAAACAGTGAGTAAAATCGTTAGGAATGCTTTTTTATCCATTGGTGTTAATTCCTTTCTTCTTCAAGCGCGAGACAATCCATAGCAATAACGGTATTCCGAAAGTAACCAAAGGATAATATTTACTGACGATAAAGGCATCCAAATCTACGGTTTCCGTCATGGAACTCGGAAATAGACTGATTGTAAAAATGAGTATCGCCATGGCAAAGACCAGAGGCCGATAATTGGTGATGCCGAAACTGTGGCTGAAACTGATGACGGTTCCGTAAAACATGCCTCCCATCAAGATGGCTGCCGTGAAAAACCAGAGAAAAACGAAGATGGCTTCCGTACGTTGAATGAATTCGCCCAAGGTGATAAGGCGCGTTAGTTGAAATATGGGAAAAACCAGTTTTGACGTTGAGGTATAGTTAAACGTAATGAGTACGGTGGCAGTGACCAGCGTATTAATGACGATGGCCAGGATCAAACTGTATAATCCAATACGGGATACTTTATCCTGTTCCCGGATTTTAGGGGCGATGACTCCAAGGAGGATCACATTGGAGAACAGCGAGATGTGGAAGACGGAATGCTTTAATAGAGTAAGTGGCCCTTTTCCCAGGATCGGGAGGAGCAATTGCAAGTCGGCATAAGGCATGGAGAAGCCGATGGTAACGATGAAGGCCAGCAACAAATAGGGGCCGAAAAACCAGGCCACCCGGGTCAGGGTTTCGATCCCTTGGATAGCTCCGTATACCAACAAGAACAGGAAGAAGAAACAGACGATGCTGATGGGTGTATTCGGCAAAATGGAAATGATGAAACTTTCGGCAAATTGACGCAGCATCAGGGAAGATATGGACAGGAAGAAGAGGAAAAAGATGATGCTGAACAAGGTTCCCAAATATTTGCCGCAAAGTGACTGGGAGATCTGCAGGATGTCCAGGCCGGGGTATTCTTTCAACAGCGAAGCAAGAAAGTAATAGCCGATGAGGCTGAAGATTCCGGACAACAGGACGATCAACCAACCGGCGGTATCGCCGAGGAGAGCCATGTTTCGGGGCATTGATAAGAAAACCTGGCCGCTCATGAGGGTCACCAACAAGGTGAGCGCTTCACGGTGGCCGATCATCATGTCATTCTTCATCATCATCATCTCTTTCGTTCCCGTCTGATGCATCGGAATTATCCCAAGGCCGGGAAATATCTTTTTGTAGAATCCAGTCAAGGGGTCTTAAAAAAACCGGTCTGTTTGGCTGATCATAAGCCCGGGGCCGGATAACCCGGTCTTTGTTTTCTGGATGGTAAGGGGCAATCGGCGTTAAAAACGGAATGCCGAAACTGTTGAGATTGGCAATATGCAGGGTCATGAGAAAGACGCCGAATGAAACGCCGAAAAACCCCAGGAAGCCGGCAAGGATGATGAAGAGAAACCGCAATATCCGGATGGTGAAGGTGGCGTTGTAGTTGGGTACGACAAAGGATGCCAGCGCAGTAATGGCAATAATGATGATCAGGATCGGACTGACAATGGAGGCGGAGACTGCGGCCTGTCCCAAGATTAAGGCCCCGACAATCCCGATGGTGGGCCCGATGATGCTGGGTACCCGTACTCCGGCTTCCCGGATCAATTCGAAGGAGAACTCCATAAACAGAATTTCAACCAATGCCGGAAAAGGCACGGCTTCCCGGGCTGCTGTCATCGCCAGCATTAAATCGGTGGGGATCATTTCCTGATGGTAATTGACGACCGCAATATAGAACGACGGCAACAATAACGCAATAAAAATGGAGATGGACCGGAGTAATCGGATAAAGTTGCCGAAAGGCCACCGCAAATAGTAATCTTCGGCTGCATGCAGGAAAATGCTGAAATTGGTGGGAAGCACCAGCGCAAAGGGGCTGTTGGCCATGACGATAGCCACATAACCTTCCCGGAGATGGGCTGCCACCCGGTCCGGCCGTTCAGTGGAGAGCATCTGAGGCACCAAAGACCGGGGATGATCTTCGATAAACTCTTCCAAGGATCCGGTTTCAACGATATAATCCGTGGTCTGGGAGATGCTTTCAATCCGGCGTTTGACTTCTTTCACCAGTCTTGGATTGGCAATATCTTTGATGTATAAAAGGGCCAGTAAGGTTCTGCTGCGTTTGCCAATCCGCATGATCTCCGTGATCAGTTTCGGGTCTTTAATGTAACGGCGGATACTGGCCGTATTGGCCCGAAAAGTTTCATTGAATCCTTCTTGGGGCCCTCGGACCACCGGCTCGTTGGTGGGACGGTCGACTCCCCGGTGTTCCCAGCCTTTGGTGTCGATAATGATTGCTTCGTCCGAACCGTCGATCAATAAAGCGGTAGAACCATCCAGGATACCGTTGATCACATCTTCCAGCTTTTTGCTTTTTTCCACTTGTTGTCCAGGTACCAGCCGTTCATAAGCTATATCAATCGGTTCATCCGTTTCCAGCCGGCCCCGGCTGAGCAGCATTAAGGGTTGCAATACCGCAAAGTTTTGGGTATTGCGGTCGCTTAATCCATCTATATATATTAGCAAAGCTTTCTTTTTCAGGCTGGCGATGGTGAAGTCGCGTATCACGACATCTTTATTGACGGGTAAACCGAAGATGGACTCAAGGATTTTCCGGTTATGGGCCAGATTGGCGGTTAAATATTCACCGGTTTCGTTTTCAGAGTCCACCGGCGGGTTTTGGGATGGGTCGAAGCTGTCGGCGTTCAGGGAAAATTTCGGCTTTTTTGATGTCAATTGAAACAATCTTCGAAATATATTGGTTTTTTTCATGAATTTACCTCCGCATCAGTTCTATTATGAACAGGTTTTATGAAGACCATTCACTAAGGGGGGAAGACGGGTCGAAGCAGCTTATATCCGAAGGAGGGGGAAAATGGTTAAATTAAAATGCCATCCGTTGTCAACCGGTTCGCGAATCGGCGTCATTGCACCGGCCAGTCCGGTGAAGGACAGCCGGGAATTTACGGCTCATGTGGAATATTTAAAATCATTGGGTTATCAAGTGGTTTTTGGGAAAACGGCAGTACCCGGACGGGGATTTCTTGCCGGAGACGACCGGATGCGGCAGTTGGACTTGGAATCCATGTGGCAGGATGATTCCATCGCTGCGCTTTGGTGCCTGCGGGGAGGGTACGGCTGTCTTCGGTTGCTCTCCCGGTTGAATTACGGTTATTTTGAGAAAGTGCCCAAGATATTGATGGGATTTAGCGATATCACTGCGTTGGAACTTGCTTTTTGGTCCCGAATCAAGTTGGTTACCTTCCATGGCCCGGTTCTGACGTCGTTTTCCAGTGTTTTTTCCCGCCGTTTCGCTTTGGAGATGCTTTCCGGCATGCAGGGCGGCGGGCCGCTGCCATGGCCGGACGGAGAACGGAACCGTTTCATCGTTATCCGGGGAGGAAAAGCAGAAGGGCCTTTGCTTGGAGGGAATTTAACCACCATTGCTTCGATGGCGGGTACAGGGTACTTGCCGGATTTTAGCGGATGCGTGCTTTTCCTGGAAGAAGTTAACGAAGCGGCTTACCGGGTGGACCGTTTATTGACGCAACTGATCTATTGTGGGGTTATGGATGGGATCCAAGGTATTTTAATTGGGAAAAGTATTCCTGTCTCCGGCGAAACCGAAGCGGATCTGGTCGGTGTCTTCAGAGAACGGTTGGAAACGCTGGATTGTCCGGTGGCTTACGGCTTTCCCATCGGTCATCTGAAAGACCAATGGACCTTGCCTCAAGGCGTAACCGTCAGCGTCGATATGGATGAAGGGTTGTTGTATTTGAAAGAAAGCCCGTTTCATTAGAGCAATTGATGCTTGGTGCTGAGCGCTGTGCACTCTTTCTTTATTGTCCCCAGGTTTTGTCAATACAGACATGAATTACTTCCGTCAAATAACAGGAGATTTTATCTTTATAACGAACTTAATACAAAGCTCTTATCGAAAGCGTTTGCCGAAACTCAATCGGCATAATAACGTTAAACCATTTATAAGGTTATGCAATGGAAGGAGATAAAAGATGAAACGTATTGCTGTTGGTGTGTTTACATTGACAATGATGTTGATCTTATCGACGGTTGCCTGGGGGGCGGAGAAGGATTATAAAGGATCGATCACCGCTTTAGTGGGGAATGAAAGCCTGCTGGAAGGGAGTTATCGGCTGTCTGACCGGATGAGCCTGGTTGGCGATTATGAAGACCATATTTTCCGTGCCGGAGTCGATTATGATTGGTCCGATAAATTTGGGGTAAAACTTGGGGTGCGTTATGACGATGGGGATGGCTCCGCTGTGGCTTACGGCGGGTTCGATTTTGAGATCCCTTTCGGGACCAATCTGGAATTGAGCGGATTCTATAACTATAATTACGAGGCTGAAAAGGCCGGTGATTATGAAGCTTATATCAAAATCGAAATGTATAAAAACCAGTTTCTCAATGCCGGGGTTATGGGTTATGCCGGTTCCGGTGCGCCGATTTATGATTATAACCCCAAAAATGAGGCCCTATTGTTTGTCCGGGGAGATTTCAGTTGGCAGTTTAACAAATTCGGCATTGCTTTGCGGCCGGTTCTCCTCATCGAAGGGGAGTTCTTCCATGACTACGATTTCACTTATCAGGCGAGTGAACGGCTTCAATGGGTGTTAAACATCAACGACTTGGATGATCAGGAATTGCGGTATCGTGTCGGCGTTTCGTATCAATTTTAATGAATGATATATAATAATCTTAGCTTAAGCTTACTGGAGTAGACTTGAGAGAAAGGGGTGGAAGATGCGACGTTATCTGATCCCTGTCATGGTGGGATGTATCCTGTTGGCCGCTGTAGTCGGCTATTGGGCCGGGCATTTGGAAGTCGATGCATTGCGTAGCGAAATACGCCAGATGCAGGATGCCAATGAGGCGTTAGAGGAGAAACTGGGCCGGGAGAAAGTGGCGCTGTTTTATATTCGGTCGTCTGCAACCCAGTTGCATCTGCAGCCACAGGTCCGGGAAGTGAAGGCCAAACCCGATATTTATCAGGCAGCCGTGGCTGCCGTTTTGGAAGGGCCGTCGGCCTCGGATCCGGCATTGGTTTCGGTCTTTCCCAAAGGCGCGAAAG
Organism: Bacillota bacterium; assembly: GCA_029776595.1. GTDB lineage: Bacteria > Bacillota > UBA4882 > UBA8346 > UBA8346 > JAKOSX01. The sequence goes on from JAKOSX010000013.1 coordinate 8,675, forward strand.
TTCTCGGCGTCCACGTGGAGAACGGTTTGGCCGTCGTCGATCTGAACCGAAAAGCGGCAGAGATGAACGTCGGTTCGGAAGGTGAATTACTGGCTGTGCTTTCCATTGTGAATACCCTGACCAAACTGCCGGATGTTTATCGCGTGAAGATCACGGTGGAAGGGGAAGAAGTGGAATCCTTAGCCGGACATGTGGACTTGACCCAAACTTTCAGTTATCATCCGGACGTCGTACGGTTGAAATTTTAAGGGTTGCAATTGAAAATCGTTGAATTGGAAATCGCCTGTTTTTACGGGCGGTTTTTTTGGGTTTTTCCGGTATGTGCATGAATGCCTTGGGGAACTCATATCCATTAATGGAGGGAAAAGCGGATGACCGTTATTGTACTACTCAACCGGAAAATCAAATGGCTGGCCGTGATTTTGTTCGGTCTGGTGATATTGATGGCAGTGAATCGACAGTTGCAACTGACCTCAACGTCGAGGTATCAGATCCGGACGCAATTTCCACCTTTGGTCTTTTTGCCTGGCTATGATACGTTGGGGCCGAAGATCGGGGCCAGTGCCGCCGTACTCATTGAAGCACAAAGCGGAGCGGTCCTTTACGGGAAAAATGCCGAAGTCCGGAGAGCACCGGCCAGTACGACAAAGATGATGACGGCCATCGTCGCTTTGGAAAAAGGGCGGTTAAATCAAGTGATTAAAGTCAGCCGGAAAGCTGCGGCAACCGGCGGTTCAACTATTTGGCTCAAAGCCGGGGAACGGTTGACCCTCAAAGAACTGTTGGAGGGGATGATGCTCCGTTCGGGAAATGACGGCAGTGTGGCTGTGGCCGAAGGAGTCTCCGGATCGGTGAAAGACTTTGTCCGGTTGATGAATTTAAAAGCCAAAGAGATCGGTGCATTGCATACCAATTTTCAAAATCCTCATGGTCTCCGGGCACCGTCGCATTATACGACCGCGCTGGACTTGGCGTTGATCGCCCGTTATGGCATGGAAAATCCTTATTTTGCCCGATTAGTCCGTACCAAAGTCGGGACATTGGAATGGTTTGACCGCAAAAAACAGGTGGAGATTCGCAATACCAATCGTTTGTTGTGGTATTTTGAAGGGGCGGACGGAGTGAAGACCGGGACCACCAATGAAGCCGGCCATTGTCTGGTAGGTTCGGCGGTACGGGACGGCAAACGGTTAATCGCCGTGGTCTTAAATTCCCGAAATCGCTGGGACGACTGCGCCCGGTTGCTTGAATACGGCTTTGAAGCCTTTGTCATCCGGACTATTGTCCGAACGGATCAACCTGTTGCCCGGGTGGCGGTTCGCGGCGGTGACCGCAAAACGGTCTCTGTCTATCCGCGTTCCAATTTGGTGGCTGTGGTCCGAAAAGATGCGGCGGAATCCATCCGACCGCAGCTTCGCCTGGCGGAACAACCTTTAAATGCGCCGTTGGCTGCCGGCCAAGCGGTGGGCTCCATCGGCTACAGTTATGATGATCAATGGGTGGAAGGGGTCGATGTGGTGATTCGGCAACCGGTCCGCCGACGGTGGTGGCGGTTTTGGTAAAGTTGAAGCTGGAGACGGTGGAGGCGGTGTTTGGTATCGCAGCGACGATCATCGGGACGGTTATCGGTGCCGGGTTTGCTTCCGGACGGGAAATCATGGAGTTTTTCGGGAAGTTCGGAATCTCCGGCGGATTTGGCATTCTGTTGGCTGTCGCCGTAATGGGACTGTTCATCCATAAAGTATTTCGCATTGGCTCCAGATTGCAGACCGATTCATATCAGGAATTCCTCCGGTATATCCTGAAGCCGGGGTGGATAGCCGTTGTGGATTTTGTATTATTCCTGATCATGCTGATGCTGGTGGGAGTGATGTTTGCCGGGTGCGGTGCATTATTTGATGAATTGCAATGGGGGTATTGGCCGGGAGTGGCTCTTACGGCGACTGTCGCTTTATTAGTGCTCTTTCGCGATTTACCGGGCTTGATGGGCATCAATGCAGTGGTTATTCCGTTAATGTTTCTGGGGACTGTCGGAATTGTACTGTTCACCTTCGACAACGGCGGCGCATTTCCGGAAATTTCGGGACAGAACGGGTACTGGATCCTGGCTGCGCTCCAATTTTCTGCGTACAATTTGGTTTTGGCCCTGCCGGTACTCATTTCGTTGTCACGGCGTTATGCCAGGCAAGCGGCTCTGGCTGTTGGCGGCTGGATGGGTTCTGTCGGTTTGGGAGTCATTTCTCTGTGGATTTTTCTGGGGTTGTTGGCCCATTTCCGGTTAATCCGCCAAGCCGAGCTTCCTATGGTTGTTTTAGCAAAATTCTTGGGAAAACCGGCATTTTTCGGTTATGTTCTGGTTCTTTGGGGGGACATGCTTACCACGCTTATCGCCAACCTGTTTGGCCTCGCTAAGCGTTTGGAAACGCTAGTCCATTGGCCTTTTCAGCAGAATGTGGTTTTACTTACCGGTACCGGTATTGCCATCGGTGAAATCGGTTTTGTCAATCTGGTGGCTTACGGTTATCCAATCTATGGTTTTTTAAGTTTCTTTCTGTTGGTCATGGTGATGTTAAAGCCGTTGCCCGGTAACGCCGGGTAGCTTTTTTTAGTGGATATATCAGAAAAATCTCAGAAAAAAAATTAAAGAATCGACAAAGCAGTTCATTGGCCCAATGATATACTGAATGAGGTAAATGTTGGAAGGATATTGGGGCTGGCGGGGTGAACCGGTTTGCAAAGACGCTTGGTGTTGGTGAAAGGTCCGGTTTTCACGGAATTGCTGGCAAATGGGGTTGAGTCGGTTCAACGCTTCGGGCGATCGGACGTTATTAGGGAAATAAGGCGTGGTTTGGCAAATTTTCTGATCGCCGTGTTATTAAGCCGTTTTCTCGGAAAGTATGGACTTTATCCTGCAGGAATCGCCTTCGCGTTGTATCCCCGGAAAATAACGGTGTTCCAGGAAATAGCGGTACTGACCGGCTTTTTATTGGGGACAGGCAGTTATGGAAAGCCTATGCATGCTATGTTGTTAGCCGGGGCGGTACTTTTTTATAAATTGGTCCGCCATTGGGTTAAACCTGAATGGCTGCAGCGAAATCGCTGGTTTTTGCCTGGTTTATGGCTAGTGTTGCGCCTGACGGTTTTGTTCGTTTCTCCTGAAGAGAGCAGCTGGACTGTGGTCGTTACCGAATGTGTTTTGGCGGCTTTTCTGGCTCAAGTATTTCAAATGGCATTTAAATATATAGCCTATCCCTTGACAAGTTCATCATGGGCGGCCGGCTCCCTGTTGGCCATGATGATGATGGGAATTTGCGGGGCTCAGGATTTGGTCGTCTATTCGGTGAATGTTGCAGAGATGCTTTCGGTGACCTTTTTGGCAATGGTTGCTTATTTAGGTGGAGGAGGAGCAGGAGCGATGGTGGGAATCCTAATCGGTTGGATACTCAGTCTTACAGTCGGCGGTTTTTTGACGTTAATTGCCGTCTATGCCATCCCCGGAATGTTGGGGGGTATTTTACGGGGACTTGGACGTTGGGGGACAATCGTCGGGGGAAGTCTCGGTCTTTATGCGTTAGCGGTTCAACTGGGCGGCAAAGCGGAAATCGCCGGACATGCCTGGTCGGTGGGTATGGGGTTGGCCGGTTTTGTGTTGATACCACGCCATCATCTGTCCCATCTGTCCGGATGCTTTCCGGGAGTTATGTCCAAAGAGGAAACGGAGCAAAAGAAAATTCAATTGGAGGAGATGATCACAAGCCGTCTTAACCAGCTTTCGGCGGCATTTTCCGAAATAGCCAAGTCCCTGATCGAACGGGAGAAAAATATTCCTCCGGTCCGGACTGATCTCTATTCGTTATTGGATCAGGTATGCAATCAAATCTGTCAACATTGTACCGGATATGAAAAGTGTTGGGGGGAGAATTTCTACCAGACTTATCGGGAATTGTTCGATTTGATCGCCCATGCTGAACTGCAGGGGGAGATATACGCAAACCATGTGAAGGGGCGGTTGAGCAAAGACTGTTTCCAACAGTTTAAACTGGTGAATACCATCAATCAATTGTTGGAAACCTGCCACGGTGACAATTATTTACGGCGTAAATTGGAAGAATATACGCAATTGATGATCGGTCAAATGGAGGGCATGTCCGGCCTGGTCCAAAAATTGGGTGAACAAATTGTCCGGGACAGCCTGTTTAAGTCGGAATTGGAAACGAAGATTAAAAGCGGCCTTAACCGTGCCGGCATTTATGTCAAAGAAATCGGTGTCAGTTCTTTCGGGGAGGATGGATTGGAAATCTATGTGAAGCGGCGTAAATGTAATCAGAGGCATGAATGTCAGCATGTGACGGTACCGTTTATCAGTACCCTGTTGGGGTTGGATTTCATTGTGTGGGAGAAAAAATGTTCTCTTGGAAAAGATGATTGTGCCTACTGTCTCATTCCCAAACGCACCTATGAGGTGAAGACGACCGTCTGTAAACTCCCGAAAGCCGGAAATGAATTTTCCGGAGACAGTCATGCTTTGCACGAACTGAAAGACGGTTATTTTGTGGCGATTTTAAGCGATGGGATGGGACATGGAAGCCGGGCAGCGTCAGAAAGCAATTCGACAGTGACCATTTTGGAACAGCTGTTGGATACGGGAATTGACCGCAATTTCGCCGTTAAGATGGTGAACTCCATGATGTCGCTGCGTTCTCCGGAAGAGTCTTTCGCCACCGTGGATTTGGCTTGGATCGATCTGTATAGCGGGGCGGCGGAATTTTTAAAGATTGGCGCTGCGGCAACTTATGTGAAACGCGGACGTGAAGTTTGGACCATCAAATCCACTTCGTTGCCGGCCGGAATTTTAAATACGGTGGATATTGAAAAAACAGCCATCAATCTGATGCCCGGTGATTTGGTGGTGATGGTCACCGACGGCGTGGTTGAGAGCAAGCTGGATGCATCGGGCAATGATGAATGGATCAAACGGGCATTGAGCAAAGTGGAAGTGGTTGGGCCGGAAGCATTGGGCGAATATTTGCTGAATTTGGCTAAAATCAATCAAGACGGTCTTCCCAAGGATGACATGACGGTCATTGTTTTGCAATTGGTTGAAAATAAGGTTTACGCAGGATGAAAAGGTTGAGGGTGCTTGGATGGCGCATTACCATAACCATGGTAATGCTTTTCTTTTTCTGATTCTTTTTGTCAAAGAGGGTAAAAAGGCTAATGAAGCGAAATAATGAAAAAACCCGATATGTGACAATTTGATAAACGTTCCGAATGGAAGGGAACTTAAGGATTTGAACGGACGTTATCAACATAAACCATTGAACAGGAGTTACCGGTGATTACCAAAGTCAAAAAGACGATAGCCCAATATGGATTGTTTGAACCTGACGAGGTCGTGGTTGTCGGATTTTCGGGCGGTATGGATTCGGTATGTCTCCTCCATATCCTGCACTGTTTAACCGAATATCGCCTGAAATTGGTGGCCCTTTATGTAAACCACTCGTTGCGGCCTGAGGAAAATCAAGCAGAGATCGACCTTTTGGAGGAATACGGCCGACGGTTTGGCATATTGACCAAACAGGTTGTCATCGACATTCCGGGGCGGTTGCGGAGTAAGCCCCAATCGTTACAGTTATTGGCCAGGAATGAACGGTACCGGGTTTTTGAGGAGGTACGGCGGGAGTTTTCAGCATCTAAAGTGGCCTTGGCCCATCATCGGGATGATCAGGCGGAAACCATTTTATACCGGCTGATCCGGGGGACGGGCCTGGACGGATTGGCCGGAATTCCCGTGGAACGCGACGGGGTCTATGTACGGCCTTTACTTGGAGTAACCCGGGCTGAAATCCGGGAATATATTGCTGTCAACGGATTGCGGTGGGTTGAGGATTCTTCCAATCAGAAGGCATCCTATCAACGGAACCGTTTGCGTCTTCAGTTGATTCCTCAGATTGAACGGGATTATAACCCTCAGTTTAAAGAGGCTTTGAACCGGCTGGGAGATTTGGCCCGGGAACATAACCGGTTTATGAAGGGGCTTTTAAAGCAATTATGTTCGGAAGTGAGGATTGGGGAATCCGGGCGGATAGGATTGAAGCTTGACCTTTTTTTAAAACTTGATCCTTATCTCCAATATCATCTGTTGCGGGATACTCTGACTGAACTTGGCGTAGAATACCGGATGGAGCTCCGGGCTTTGCAAAAGTTGCGGAGCAGAATCATAGCGGAAAACTACGGATTCAAAAAAACTCATATTTATCGCAAGACTCTGGTATATTTGGAACATGGGGTTCTTTATTTCCAGCGGCCGGAACCGGAGGAAGACAGGGGTATGGAACCGGTGGCGGTGAATGCACCGGGAATCACCAGGCTCGCCTCGGTTGCAACGGATCTGGTAATCGAAGATGCCGTGGCTCCGGAAAAATGGTCCGCGGTGTCAGCCCATGAGATCTATGTCGACCGAGATGAGCTCAGTTTACCGTTGCAGGTTCGGTTTTGGCAACCCGGGGATGTGTTTCGCCCCCTTGGGATGGAAGGTTCTCAAAAATTGCACGATTTTTTCATCAATGGAAAAATTCCTCGAAGATTGCGGAGGAAGATACCTTTGTTGATCACTGCCGACGGCCGCATCATCTGGGTGATCGGCTATCGGATGGCCGATGACGTCAAAGTTACGGGGAAAACCCGGAGAATATGGCGAATATCTGCCGTTAAAGCGGGGATGCCCCCGGGAGATTGATTGTATTCGTTTTTTGACTATGGTATAAAATTTAACATGGTTATTTGCCGGAGGGAGGTTTCTACTTGTTCAAAGTAGCACGTGAGATTGTACTCTATTTTCTTATAGCAGTAATCACCTTGGTTTTAGTTGCGAATTTCTTGAATAAAGATGCTGTCGAACAGATTAATTATGATGAATTCGTCAAGCGGGTTGAATCCGGCAAAATCATCGATGCGGTGATTAACAATAATGACGGAACTATCCAGGGACGCCAAGAAGGAGATAAACGGTATCGAACGGAAGGGCCGGCCAATCATCCCGATTTATACTATGATTTGTTACGGGAACATGGGGTCAAAGTTTCGTTCTCCAATGCCGGTAACGGTTGGTGGGCCATTATTCTGCCGAATTTGGGCTTTTTTGTTTTATTTCTGATTTTCTGGTTTTTTATCCTGAATCAAATGCAAAATTCCAGCAATAAGGCAATGTCTTTCGGAAAAAGCCGGGCTAGGCTGCATTCTGAAGAGAAAACCAAAGTAACCTTCGATGATGTTCAGGGGGAAGACGAAGCCAAAGAAGAGCTGGTGGAGATCGTTGAATTCTTGCGTCATCCGCGGCGTTTTACGGAACTGGGAGCCAAGATCCCCAAAGGGGTTTTGTTGGTCGGTTCTCCGGGTACCGGTAAAACGTTGCTGGCTAAGGCGGTTGCCGGGGAAGCCGGGGTACCTTTCTTCAGTATCAGCGGCTCGGACTTTGTGGAGATGTTTGTGGGTGTCGGTGCGTCGCGGGTGCGCGATTTGTTTGAACAAGCCAAGAAGAATGCGCCGTGTATCGTTTTTGTGGATGAGATCGATGCTGTCGGACGGCAACGGGGCGCAGGACTCGGCGGCGGCCATGACGAACGGGAACAGACCTTAAACCAGCTCCTGGTGGAGATGGACGGGTTTGAACCCAATACCGGGATTATCATTCTGGCAGCGACCAACCGTCCCGATGTGTTGGATCCGGCATTGTTGCGGCCGGGCCGTTTTGACCGGCAGGTAACGTTGGATATCCCGGATATCAAGGGGCGGGAAGAGATCCTGAAAGTCCACGCCAAAGGCAAACCCCTTGCGCCGGATGTGGATCTTCAGGTGTTGGCCCGGAGGACTCCGATGTTCACCGGAGCGGATTTGGCCAATGTTTTAAATGAAGCTGCATTGCTGGCCGCCCGCCGCAATAAGAAGAAGATCGAGATGTCCGATTGCGAAGAAGCCATTGAGCGGGTTATTGCCGGCCCCGAGAAGAAGAGCAGAATTATGAGCCAAAAAGAGCGGGAGCTCACTGCATATCATGAAGCCGGCCATGCTTTGATCGGGCATTACCTGCCGACCATTGACCCGATTCATAAGATTTCCATCATCCCCAGGGGGATGGCCGGAGGGTATACGCTGGCTCTGCCGCTTGAAGATAAACATTATCAGACACGGACCGAACTTCTGGAAAATGTCGTGATGTATCTGGGCGGACGTGCCGCCGAGGTGATCGCTTTGGGAGAGATCAGTACCGGTGCCCGGAACGACCTGGAACGGGCAACCCGCTTGGTCCGGAAAATGATCACCGAATATGGCATGAGCGATAATTTGGGGTATATGACCTTTGGCCACGGCCATGAGGAACAGGTATTCTTGGGACGGGATATTTCCCGGGATAAGAATTACAGCGAAGAGATTGCCGCCTCCATCGACCATGAAATCCGGCGAATTATGGATGAATCGTTCCAACGGGCCAAAGATATCATCAACGAACATCGGGATCAGTTGGATCAAATCGCCAAGGTATTGTTGGAGAAAGAGACCATCGAAAGCGAAGAGTTCATTGCGTTAATCGGTGAAAAACCCAAAAGAGAAGAGGAAGTTCTCTCCTGATATGACAGACTAAAAAAGCAACCGAACGGTTGCTTTTTTTATGTCCTGATGCAGGATTCTATGAGAACACTATGTTTATGCATCAAATTTCAGGCTGATATCCAATGCCCGGACGGAGTGGGTGAGAGAACCTACGGAAATGATGTCCACGCCGGTGGCGGCGATCTCCACGATGTTTGTCTCGTTAACGTTTCCGGAGGCTTCGACGATGGCTTGTCCGTTGATCAGCTCAACCATCCGTTTCATTTCAGCGGGCGACATATTGTCCAACATGATGATATCTGCTTTGGCGGCCAAGGCTTCACGGACTTGGGCCTCATTTTCCACTTCCACTTCAATGCGCATGGTATGGGGGATATACGCCCGGCAACGTTCGATGGCTTTGGTGATGGAACCGCAGGCTGCAATGTGGTTATCCTTGATCAATACCGCATCGCTCAGGTTAAATCGGTGATTGTGGCCGCCGCCTTGCCGGACTGCGTATTTCTCCAGCATCCGCAGGCCGGGAGTGGTTTTGCGGGTATCGACCACCTTGGCGGGATAGTCTTGAATCAGTTTCACCAATGATGCTGTGTAGGTGGCTATGCCCGACAGGCGTTGTAAAAAGTTAAGAGCGATACGTTCACCGGCCAGAATTGGTTTGACGGGCCCTTTCACGGTGGCGATCTTCGTTCCGCGGGTCACCGAAGTCCCGTCAGTGATCAGCGGCGAACAAACGATCCGGGGGTCGATTTCTTCGAAAACGGCGGAAACCACAGGAAGCCCGGCAATGACACCGTCGGCTTTGGCGATAAACATTCCGGATATTTCGAAATCTTTGTCGAAAATGGCTTCCGAAGTGATGTCACCGTAACCGGAATCTTCATTGATAGCATTGCGGATGATTTCTTTTAACAGAAGCGCGTTCATCCGATAACCTCCTTGGTGGATTGATGAAATACGAGATGTTTACGCCAATGCGACTGGGGCGGAGGATAGTCGTCCCGGTAGTGCCCGCCCCGGCTTTCCGTGCGGGTCAGTGCGGCGTCGAACATGAGTGATGCCAGTAAAAACATATTTTGCAATTCAAAATAGGCGGGATCCCAAGCGAATGGGCCGACTGCCGCCGAGATGCTCTCCAGTTGTTCTTTGGCACGGCTGAGGCCGGTAGCATTTCGGACAATACCCAGGAAATTGTCGGTCAGTTCCCGAAGACGACGGTAGTCTTTCGCCATATCGGCATATTCGGTGTAACGTGGCGGATAATGGATTTGGATCTCTTCCGAAATTTCCGGTATGGTAATCGGCTGTTCTTTGAGATAGTCGGCGGCCCTTCCGCCGAAAACCAGGCCTTCCAAAAGGGAGTTGCTGGCCAGCCGGTTGGCGCCATGAACACCGGTACAGGCCGTCTCTCCGGCGGCAAACAAACCGGGGACGGCGGTCCGTCCGAATAAGTCCGTTTCAACTCCACCCATCACATAATGGGCAGCTGGAGCCACCGGAATGGGATTGGCCGAGATATCCAATCTATACCGAAGGCAGGTCTCATAAATATTGGGGAAACGGCTGCGGACGGTAGCCGGCGGAATTTTGGATAAATCGAGATAAACCGGTTGATTTCCTTTTTGGATTTCCGCAAAAATGCCCCGGGCCACAATGTCGCGGGGAGCCAGCTCGGCCAGGGGATGGTATTCCGGCATAAACCGATGGCCCTTTCCGTTTAAGAGGATGGCACCTTCGCCGCGAACTGTTTCGGAGATGAGAAATGGCGGGGCCGGAGGCAATGCCAAGGCCGTAGGGTGAAATTGGACGAATTCCAAGTCTTTCAGACGGGCACCGGCCAAATAGGCCAAAGCCATTCCGTCTCCGGTGGCGATGGGTGGATTGGTGGTGCTGCCGTATATCTGCCCTAAACCGCCGGTGCACAGAGCGACGACACTGCTTAAAAACAGTCGGGGTTCATTTTGGAAAAGGGCTACCAAGCCGCAGCAGCGTCCGTTGACGGTGGCTAAACCCAATCCAAAGTGGTTCTCGTAAACCGTAATTTGGGGCGAATTTACCACCAAGCGGATTAAGGTTTGGGTGATGGCCCGGCCGGTAGCGTCGCCGTTGGCGTGGAGGATTCTCCGCCGACTGTGGGCGGCTTCACGGGTCAATGAGAGATTATTCTCGCTATCTCGATCGAAAGGAACCCCAATGTCGATGAGGTGACGGACGCGTTCCGGACCGTCATAGACCAATGCTAAAACCGCTTCAGGATCGCAAAGGCCGGCTCCGGCCATCATGGTATCCTGATAATGGAGTTCCGGTGAGTCGTGAAGATCTAATGCCGATGCGATTCCGCCTTGCGCATAAGTGGTGTTGCTTTCGTTCACGGATGATTTGGTGATCAGGATGACCCGCTGATGTTTGCTTAATTCCAAGGCCATCGCTAAGCCGGCAATGCCGCTGCCGACGACGATATATGGCGCAGTATCATAAAGCGGAGGTAACTGTGAAGGATAGGATGTCAGCATGGGACCTCCAGTTTATACGTATTTTAACATTCGGTTGAGAGCGGCTACGGCCTTTTCTCGAATTTGAGGTTCAACAGTGATCACCGGTTTCAGGTGCCGCAGTGAATCCAATACTTTCGCTACGGTGGTTTGTTTCATATTCGGGCAGATCAATCCGGGGCTCATCAAATAAAACCGTTTTGAGGGATTTTCCTTCGTGAGGCTATGAATAATGCCCATTTCCGTCCCGATGATAAATTCGGAGGACTGGGATTGGCGGACATATTGAATGATTTGGGACGTACTCCCGACAAAATCGGCCAATGCGGTCACTTCATGACGGCATTCCGGATGGACCAGGACTTCCGCTTGAGGGTAGAGATTTTTGATTTTTATCACTTCTTCCGGCGTGATCCGGTGATGGGTTATACAATATCCCGGCCAGAGATGGATGGTTTTTTCAGGGACCTGTTGAGCGACAAAACGTCCCAGGTTTTGGTCGGGCAGAAAAATTATTTCGGATTCGGGGATATTCCGAACCAGTTTAACGGCGTTGGCAGAAGTACAGCAATAATCGCTGACGCTTTTTACCGCAGCGGATGAGTTGACATAAGCAACTACGGCGGCATTGGGATAGCGTTTCCGCCATTCTAAGACTTCTTCCGGTTCGGCCATGTCCGCCATGGGGCATCCGGCGTCGGGAGCAGGCAACAATACTGTTTTATCCGGTGCTAAAATAGCGGCGCTTTCCGCCATAAAGTGTACGCCACAGAAGACGATGACTTTGGCATCGGTTTGAGCGGCCTTTTGGCTTAAAGCCAATGAATCTCCGACAAAATCGGCCAAATCCTGGATTTCATCATTTTGATAGTTATGGGCTAAGATAATGGCCTGATGTTTCTTTTTAAGTTCTTCGATTTCGGCCAGTGTCTGGGATAACGTTTCGGAAGACAATGGATAGAAACCCCCATTTAATCTATTAATAATTATCCTCATTTTACTTTTGAAGGATAGGTTTGTCAACGTTTTAAAGGGTGCATTCTTATTATACTTCTTTTTCTGCGGATTGCTTCAGAGAAATAAATAAGCTATGATTGAAACAGGCGTTGGCTGGGAAGGAGGGTTTAAGGTGACTTCAACCAAAATAACCTTGAAAAATATGGTGTTTTACGGATATCACGGGGCATTTGCGGCAGAAAAGGAATTGGGGCAGCATGTGGAGATCGATGTGGAAGCGGAAGGGGATTTTATCCGCGCGGGCCAAACCGATCGTCTGGATCTGACCGTCAATTATGTTCAACTGTATGAAGTCGTTAAAGAGCTGGCGGAAAAGGGCAGTTTTAATCTGATTGAAGCTTTGGGCACCGCCATTGCCGAACGTGTTTTGGAACGCTTTGAGATAGACCGGGTTACGGTCCGGGTCCGAAAACCCCATCCGCCGCTGGGCGGCATCGTCGCTGCTTCGGAGTTTGAGATTGTCAAAGATAAATGATACGGAAGGGCACACAGTTCACAGTGCACAGTAAATGCTCGGGGTCAGAGGTATTTGGCTCCCGGTATATTTAACAGTGGAGGAAAACGGATGAAGTCGGTGTTGGATGTATTAAAGACGAATCAAGGGAATTACGTATCCGGGGAGTCTTTGGCGAAGATGTCGGGGTTAACGCGGGCGGCCATTTGGAAACAGATCAACCACCTGCGGGCCTTGGGGTACCGGATCGAATCTTCGCCGCGGAAAGGCTATTGTCTGTTAATGCCGACCCAGGTGTTGCATCCGTTCGAGATTCAGGAAGGCCTGAAGACCCAACAGATAGGACAGACGATTCATTACCGCGATACGGTGGATTCCACCAATATTTGGGCGAAGACTTTGGCCAAAGACGGAGCTCCGGACGGAACATTGGTCATTGCCGAGGAACAGACCGCCGGCAGGGGACGACTGGGTCGGACCTGGGCTTCGGCAAAAGGTAAAGGATTATGGACCAGCCTGATTTTGCGTCCGCAAATCGCGCCGTCGGCCATTGCTGGAATTACGGTCCTGACGGCTGTCTCCATGGCCCGGGCCATCGCTGAAAGCACCGGGATTCAGGTACAGGTGAAGTGGCCCAATGATCTGTTGTACGAGGGACGGAAATTGGCCGGGATTTTGGCGGAACTCCACGGGGAGATGGATAGGATTCATTTTTTAATTGTCGGAGTCGGTTTGAATGTCAATCATTCGGCAGAAGATTTTCCCGAAGAGCTGGCGGAACGGGCTACGTCGCTCCGGATAATCCGCGGGGAGTGCCTGGACCGGAAAATGATCTTACAACGGTATTTGGAGGAATTCGAGCGGGCATACCATCGGATGCATGAAGGGAATCTTCAGGATGTGATCGCTTATGCCAGGATGCATTCGGCAACCTTGGGCAAACGGGTAACCATTCGCTCCGGAGGGGGACCGTCATTGAGCGGAGAAGCGCTGGCTTTGGATGATGACGGAAGCCTTTGGGTCAGGGATGAGACGGGAAAGGAGATTAAAGTTTTCTCCGGTGAGGTCATCGAAGAAGCTTAGTGGTTTATATAAAATAAAATAAATATTCTGCCAAAAATTGAAGGCTCCCGAAAGGAGCCTTATATCTTTTTGGATGAAATATTTTTTTCAATTTACCTTTATATTTATGCTTTTCTTTAAAAATGATACCACCATTCGATATTCCATGATTCCTTATGGGTATCCAGATTAGTTTCGGTCGATAACAGGATGGACCAGCGGTCGCTGGGTTGCCAGCGGGTCGACAGGCCTAAATTGAGAGAATCCACGTTCCAGGCGTCAAAACCCAATGTCCATTTGGAGTCGGGCCGTCGGTAATCGAGACCCAGGCCGAATTTATTACGGAACAGGCCGGCCCGCCCTTGATAGGCGCTATTGGGAAGGACGGTTGCCATTTGAAATGAGCCTAAGTTTTCATCGCCGATGTCTTCATAAGTGAAAAGCAACGAATTTTTCTCATTGAATCTCACTTGAAGCGAATAGTCGACGCCGATCTTTTTCTCGGTTTGGTAACTTGCGCCAATGCTCTGGGTGATGTTGATATTTTCCAGTTTTTTGACGTATTCATCCACTTTCTGGGCTGCGACTCCGGCTTGATTCAATGTTTGTTGCAATTGAGAAAGGTCGTTGTTATTGACGAAGTCTTTAACCGCTTGATCGATGGTCTGGGCCGCCTGATTGATGGATTCCATGGTCCGGTGGGCGTCGTCCATCAACAACTCAATCTTGGAATCATTATCGGCTAAAAATTTGGAAAACCGGTTTAAATTGGCGGATACCGATTTGATATATGTGAGCGTTTCTTGAATATCGACTGCGGTTTGCCCGTTATTGTCGATCTGGGTGAGCAGTCGGTTGGCTGTCATCCCCGCTTCGGCCAGCCGGGATGAGACCAGGTTGATATTGGTTAACAGTTCATAGACTTTCGGTTCGCTTTGGGCGGCCATTCTTTCCAGGGTAACCGCTAAACGGTTGACGCGAATGACCGTATCTTTCAGGGAAGCGGCCAATTCTTTATCGCCTAAAAGGGTATTGAGGGTAGCGGTGAGATTTTTGATGGACTCCAGGATTTCGCCTGCTGACGCATAAAGTTCTTCCATGCTTGCCGGACTTTTGCCGGGAATCCGGTTGTCTGCGCGGTTTATACCGGTTGCCGGGTGTAATTCCAGATGTTTGTCACCGACCACTCCGGTGCTGGCTATTCCGGCTTCGATAGCTTCCGGCAGTTCGACTTTGGCGGTAATGCGAAAGGCGACAACGACCGATTGGCCATCGAAATAAATGCGGGTAACCCGCCCGATATCGACGCCGGCGTATTTAACCGTAGCTCCCGGCCGCAATCCTTCGATGCGATCAAAGACCGCTTCCATCTCCGGGCCGTTCTTAAACAGTTCCGTCCCGTTCAACCACATAAATAAAGAGACCATCGCAATAATCGCAATTATTGCAAACAGGCCCACTTTGGTCTCCGTACTTGCCATGTGCATTCCTTTTCCTCCATATTCACAATAACGTATGGTAATCGCGTAAAAATTCCTTTAACAGCGGATGAGATGCATTTTTTAAATCGGATCGCTCCCGGAGTTCCGCCAGTTTCCCTTCGTACAATAAACCGACCCGGTCCGCAACGGTTAAGGCGCTGATGACATCGTGGGTGACCACGATGGAGGTGATCCCCAGTTTCTTTTGGAGGTTGCGTATCAAATCATTGATGGTTCCGGCGACGATGGGGTCCAGGCCGGTGGTGGGTTCGTCGTACAATAAAATCGGGGGTTCGATGGCTATGGCCCGGGCAATCGCCGTTCTTTTTTTCATGCCGCCGCTTAAATCGGCCGGCATTTTATCGGCAATCGCCGGGTCCAAGTCGACCGTGGTTAACGCTTGAATGACTTTTTTTCGGATGACCGCTTCATCCATCCGTCTCCGGCGCAGCCCAAAGGCTATATTGTCGTAGACGGTCAAGGAATCGAATAATGCGGCGGATTGAAAGACCATCCCCATTTTCTGGCGAAGCTGTTGCCATCCGTTCCGGTCTAAAGTCAGCGTATTTGTCCCGTCAATTTCGATCCAGCCGGAAGTAGGTTTGATCAGTCCCATAATCAGCCGGAGTAACGTACTTTTGCCGCAACCGCTGGGGCCCATGATGACAAAAGTCTCGCCGGCTTTAAATTCCAGGTCGATGTGGTCCAGGATGGTTTGGTGGCCTATTTGAAAACCGAGATTATAAAGTGTGATCATCGTACACCTTTTACAGCTGATAAAGAAACATGGATAAGAAATAATTCAGAATAAAAATAATAATCGTGGACTGAACCACGGATTCGGTGGTCGCTTTCCCGACGCCGACGGCACCGTTTTCGGTGACCAATCCGTTATAGGTGGCAATGGCGGTGATAGTCAGACCGAAAAAGAAAGATTTGATAATGCCGCCCATAAAGTCCCAAAAGGTGACGAAGGTCAGAATGCCGTCAACAAAGTTTCTGAAGGGGATTTGGGCATAAAACACCGCAACGGCGAAACCGCCGGCGATACCGATCAAATCGGCGAAAGTCACCAAAATGGGCAACATGAGACAGCCGGCAACGATGCGCGGAGCCACCAGATAATCCACGGGATCCGTCGACAGCGTTTCCAAAGCATCAATTTGCTCGGTAACTTTCATGGAACCGATTTCAGCCGCGATGGACGAACCGACGCGTCCCGCTACGACGACACCGACCAAAACCGGCCCCAGTTCTCTGGCGAAGGCCATGGTGAGCCCTTGTCCCAGTTGGGACGAGAGCCCGAAAGTGGCGAATATTTTGGCAATCTGCAATGAGAAAACCATTCCGGTGAATACCGAGATAATCAGGACAATCGGCAACGAACGGATACCGATGGATTCCATTTGAAGCAGGGTGTTTTTCCAAAAGATCGTATTACGTAAAACGGCATTTCCGGAACGGAGCAGTAATTGGGTTAACCGGCCGATGTCGGCCAGCAAGGTGATGATCTTTTTACCGAACGTATCAATAAAATCGGGATGGTTTCTTTTTGAAATAGACATCAGTTACTCCGAGTGGTCGTTTAGGTCGAAATGCCTAGCGTTGCTTGATTTATGGATATTCTTCAATTCAAAAATAATTCCTGCAACTTATGTTGTATATTTCTTTCCAGAATGACCAAACTTCGTAAATAAAAAACCATGGTTTGGCCATGGTTGGGGAAATGCCCGATAAATTGGGTGATAAGGGCTTTGGTTGGAAATTATGCTTTTTTCTTCCGCCAAATGAG
>JAKOSX010000141.1 GCA_029776595.1 Bacillota bacterium
AATTGATGTCGGTCCAAAATGCCGGCTCTCCCCAAAAACTGAGGAGCAAAGCAAATGGCAGCCAATAACTTTTGCTCGCGGTCCAACTGTTGAATCAGTTCAGTCAACCCCGGAGGCTGCTCCTGAATGGGACCGCCCGGCAGGATCAACGCTTCAACGTCGGCTTTATCCATGGCCAACGCCTCATCCATTGTCAATTGGGGCAAATACACCAATCCCGCCTGACTCATTAACGGCTCCTTCTTAACAGCCACACTGAGGATTTCTTTCCGGCCTAATTTACGCAACCGGTGTAATAGTAAGGTAATTTCGAAATCTGCCATCTCCGGATAAACAAAGCATAAAATCTTGCCCATTGCGAAACCTCCAATCCTAAAAATTCCCGCTCCTTCACCTTTTTACACCAATTCTCCCCGGGCGACCATAAACACCCGGCCTCCGACTTCAACGGATATATCACGGCTTGAGGCATCCGCTTTCAAGTGTAATACCGACGGCCGCCCGATCTCCATTCCTTGCTCAACCCGGATCTGGAATTGATCCGTCCCGAAATAACGGTATTGGGCCAAATAACCGGCTAAGCACCCATTAGCGCTGCCGGTAGCCGGATCTTCCGGTATTCCCAAGCAATCGACGAACACCCGCACATTCAAGGTATTTCTTTCATTATAAACCTCCGGGCAAAAAACCAGTACATCCTTGGCAGCGCTCGATTCGGTCAATGCTGCTAACAACTGTTGATTAACCCGTGCTTTTTTAATGTCCGCCAAACGACGTAAAGGAACAATAATAAAAGGCAATCCGGTGGACACTTCTTGAATGGGATAGCGGGAGTCGATGGCTTCCGGGTCAAGCCCGAGGGCTTCCGCCATCTTCTCCCGTTCGAAACTCAGCCCGAAAAAGGGAGAATTCTGCTTCATCCAGATAATTTCTTCGCTCGTCGCCTCAGTATCAAAGGACACCGGGATTTGGCCAACAGGCAAGTTCAAACAGACCTTTTCCATAGGCCGTTGAAGGATTTCCTTGCGAATGATCCATGCCGTACCCAATGTAGGGTGGCCGGCAAACGGCAATTCCGTAACCGGCGTGAAGATTCGTACATCATAACCCCCGTTCCGCTCCTTTTCCGAGAGAATAAACGTGGTTTCGGAATAATTCATCTCTTTGGCCAATTGCTGCATTTCAGGGGGTGTTAACCGGTCCCCGCAACGGATTACCGCCAATTGATTGCCACAGTATTTCGCCTCAGCGAACACATCCACGATATAAAAGATGATACCTTTGGTCATAGTCGCCTCCCGAATCCTGATGACAGACGTTATTGGCGATAGGATTTGAGGAAGGTTTCCACCCGATCCAATGCCATTTGAAGGTCCGGTAAAGCCGGTAAAAAAACGACCCGGAAATGATCGGTTTCAAACCAGTTGAAACCGGTACCCTGAACCAATAACACATGCTGATCGACCAACAAATCCAATACGAATTTTTGATCATCCCGGATATTAAAACGCTTCACGTCGATCCTAGGGAAAAGATACAACGCCCCTTTGGGTTTCACGCAGGACAGCCCGGGAATTTCGTTAATCCGCTTCCAGGCGTAATTCCGTTGTTCATAAAGGCGGCCGCCGGGACATACCAGGTCTTCGATGGACTGATGCCCTTCCAAAGCTGCCTTGATGGTGTACTGGGCCGGGACGTTGCTGCAAAGCCGCATAGAGCAAAGCATATTCAATCCTTCCAAATATCCCTTGGCCATGGCCCGATTGCCGCTGATCACCATCCAACCGGCGCGGAAACCGGCAATTCGATGGGACTTGGACAAACCGTTCAAGGTGATAAACAACGTATCCTCAGACAGAGAAGCAATGGAATAATGTTTAACGCCGTCATACGTGATCTTGTCATAGATCTCATCGGCAAAAACGATCAATTGATGCTCAACAGCCAGATCCACAATGCCTTGGAGAATTTCCAACGGATATACCGCACCGGTGGGATTGTTCGGATTGATGAGGACGATCCCCTTCGTTTTGGGGGTAATCTTCTTCCGGATATCATCCAAATCCGGATTCCAGTCCGAACTTTCATCGCAGCGGTAGTGGACGGCAATTCCGCCGGCCAGATTCACGGCAGCGGTCCATAAGGGATAATCCGGCGCAGGGATCAAAATCTCATCGCCATTGTCCAACAGTCCCTGCATGGTGATCATGATTAATTCGCTGACGCCGTTGCCGACATAAATATCATTCATGCCAATATTCCGTATCCCTCGGCTGAGATGATATTCCAAGATAGCCTGACGGGCTTCGGGAATGCCCCGGGAATCCGAATAGCCGTGTGCATGAGGCAAATTGGCATGCATGGCTTCCAATATTTCCGGCGGCGCTTCAAAGTGGAACGGAGCCGGATTACCGATATTCAGCTTAATAATTTTATGGCCCTGGGCTTCCATCCGGTTCGCCTCATCCATTACCGGCCCCCGGATATCATAACAAACATTATCCAATTTTCTCGACTTTTCAAATATACGCATCCCATTGACCTCCGTTTTCATTTGAGAACCCACTTGCATCTCATTCCTTCGCCTCCGTATATCCCGATTGAACTCGCCGGACGGCTCTTCCGATCACCGTAAACCCTTTTTCCATGATGTCCGGAGTAACCCGGGAAATGCCCAACCGGAACGTATGTTTACCATCGGACGGATTGACGAAAAAGATATCTCCCGGCATAAACAGGACCTTCTCGCGATACGCCTCAGCCAATACCTGCCGGGCATCGACCGACGGTTCCAACTCGATAAAAATATGCAGTCCACCTTCTCCCCAGACTTTGCGGCAGGGAATCAACTGCCGCGCCAGTTCCACCGCCCGTTGATGCCGTTCCCGATATACTTTACGGGCTTTCTTCAGATACTTCTCAAATTGGCCGGTGTGCAAATATTCATAAAGAATCGCTTGGTCGAGGAAGGATGTATGAATATTCAGGCTTCGTTTAACGCTTTCCAGATAGGAAATGAGACGGGCATCGGCCATAATCCATCCTACCCGGAGCCCGGGGAATAAAATCTTTGATAAACTTCCGAGATAAATCATGCCGCTGCCGTTATCCGCCAACGCCATCATCGGTGCCACATGGGCTCCGGAATACCGCAGTTCTTCATTGAACCCGTCCTCCACCACCGGCACCCGATACCGTTGAAACTGTTCCAGTACGGTCTTGCGTTTTTCCGGCGACATCACAATGCCGGTGGGGTTATGATATGAAGGGATCAGATAGCCCAATTTAACCGTCTGCGAAGCCAGAACCCGGCTCAATTCCTCCACATCCATGCCGTCTTCCTGCATGGGAACGCCAATAACCTTCAGCCCCGCCAGGCGCATGATCTTCAATGCCGTATTATGGGTTGGATTCTCGCAAACAATCCGGTCTCCGGGTCGGGTCAACGCCGCCAACACCAGATTAAACCCTTCGGTAAAACCGTTGGTGATCAAAATATCTTTACCATCGGGCGAAACCCCTTTGGCTTTCATATATTGCTTCAAATATTCCAACAAGTTGCGATATCCTTGGGCATATCCGTAATTCAGCAACTTTTCGCCTTCCACTGCCACCCGGTTCAAGAAAGACCGTTTGACATCATCCATCTCAAACAGCTGCGGATCCGGGGCAATGCTTTTAAACGAGATATATCCCTTGTCCCACTTCAGTTCCTTTTTTTCAATATCCAGATCCACCGCAGTCCGGGCATAATCGGTCACCAGTGTCTCCCACGCATAGGGAACATCCGCCTTTTCAGACGGTGGCGCTTCCATGGTCACAAAAGCGCCCCGACCCTGAACAATCCGGATAAATCCGTCATCTTCCAGATATTGATACGCCTGGATAACCGTATTACGGCTGACTCCAAGAACAGCAGCCAACTCCCGGGTCGCCGGAAGCCGAACGCCGGATTGCAGCACTCCGGAGAAAATAAGCGCTTTCAAATAATCCCTGATTTGAAGATACGCCGGACGATGGGCTTCAAGCTTCAGATCGTTAAACATGCTAACCTCTTCATCGGCATCGATAGCTTCGCCTATCGATATACCTATTCTGCCATAACTTTATTCATTAAAAAAGAACCACTGTCATTCTTTTTTTAAACACATGTGGTCCAATCGGACCCGAATTTAAAATATCTTCGGCAACCGACTGTCGATTCCTGCCCTAATCAAATAACCGTCCGGCAAGGCACCGGACGGTTGAACCGTTTAACATTCTCGTGACAGACTATTCCCCTTTTACCATACGCAGCGGCCGTGCAGCCTCCTGTCGGCGTTCCCTGGCGAAATACTCAATGATCTGGCTTCGCCGGATAATCCCGATAAAAATGCCGCTGTCATCGACCACCGGAATAAAATTTTGCATAATCGCCAAAGAAAGCAAATCTTCTATCTGGGCGCTAACAGGAACGGCCTTATCATTGAGGCGCCGGGGTATCTCTTCCAAGGGGACCCGTTCCGTCCCTTCAAAGCTTAAACCGGGTGTATTTTTCATCTTACGCAGCAAATCGCCTTCGGTCAATGTTCCCACATAACGGCCTTCGCTGTCGATGATCGGGAGTGCGGTGTAACGGTGATAATCCATTTTTTCCATTGCCTGCCGCATCGTGGATTTTAAAGGTAAATACACGACATCTTTTTTAGGCAACAAAAAAAATGCAATGTTCATCTAGTCTCTTCCTTCCCATTTTGTAATAATTGCACTTCTCAATCCCTTTCCATTCCTGATAAACGAATCTCACCCTATAAAGTTTCCAAAATAGCGCAGCGTAAGTTCATAATTTTTCTTCTCATTATAATCTTCGGCAAACCAACCCATGATTTGAGGGTAAAATAGATGGAATATAAAAAACCTGCCCATTGAAGAGCAGGTTAGTCCGTACACAATGCCATTTTATATAAATCCCAACATGAGATAGTTTAAAAATCCGCCGACTTGACCGTCCTTGGGAAGGAAATCACATCCCGGATGTTGCTCATGCCGGTGATATACATGATAGCCCGTTCAAAACCCAACCCAAATCCGGCATGTTTGGTCCCGCCATATCTGCGGATATCCAGATACCACCAATAGTCTTCCGGTTTGAGTTTCAGTTCGGCCATGCGCTTTTCCAACAGATCCAGGCGCTCTTCACGTTGGCTGCCTCCGATAATCTCGCCGACCCCCGGAACCAGGCAATCCATGGCAGCAACCGTCTTACCGTCATCATTCAACCGCATGTAAAAGGCTTTGATGTCTTTCGGATAATCGGTGACGAATACCGGTTTCTTAAAGATCTGTTCCGTCAAATACCGTTCGTGTTCCGTTTGAAGGTCTTTACCCCATTCCACGGGATAATCAAAACTGGCATTGGCCTTCTTCAACAGTTCGACGGCTTCAGTATACGTTACATGAGCAAATTCGGAATTGACCACGTTTTCAAGGCGGTCAAACAGCCCTTTGTCGATGAAGTTATTGAAGAAACTCATCTCTTCCGGTGCATGTTCCAGGCAGTAGTTGATCAAATATTTCAGCATATCCTCGGCCAACGCCATATCATCTTCCAACGTGGCAAAAGCCATCTCCGGTTCGATCATCCAGAACTCCGCCGCATGCCGGGCAGTGTTGGAGTTTTCCGCCCGGAAGGTCGGACCGAAGGTGTACACGTTCCGGAAAGCCATACAATAGGTCTCCACTTCCAATTGGCCGCTGACCGTTAGATTGGTCTCTCTCCCAAAAAAGTCTTCTTTGAAATTAACCTCTCCCGTATCGGTCAATGGCGGATTTTTCGGATCCAAGGTCGTTACCCGGAACATTTCGCCTGCCCCTTCACAGTCACTTCCGGTGATGATCGGCGTATGGACGTAAACGAAATTCCGTTCCTGGAAGTATTTGTGAATGGCATAAGCTGCCAAAGAACGAATCCGGAACACTGCGGAAAATGTATTGGTTCTGGGCCGCAGATGGGCAATCGTCCGCAAAAATTCAAAGGAATGGCGCTTTTTCTGTAACGGATAATCCGCCGGGCATTCGCCCTCAATATAGATCTGTTCAGCTTTGAGTTCAAAAGGCTGTTTGGCCCCGGGGCTCTCCACCAGCAACCCTTCCGCCACAATCGCTGACCCGACGCCCAGTTTCACCACTTCCGCAAAGTTGCTCAGAGTATCATCGATAACAATTTGTAAATTGTTAAAGAATGACCCGTCATTCAGTTCAATAAAGCCAAAGGATTTCGAGTCGCGAATGGTCCGTACCCATCCCGATACCTGAATGCGTTGATTCATGTACGGGGCTGCATCTTTAAACAATTGCCTTACCGTTACTTTATTCATGACCTTTTCCTCCGTCCTTCCTCACTAAAGTATTTGAATGCCTGCCGCTTCACAGGCATCAAGCATCTCTTTTGGCCAGACCGAAGCCTGAACTTCCCCGATATGAGCCTTTTCCAAAAAGAACATACAAATCCGTGATTGGCCGATACCGCCGCCGATGGTATACGGCAATTTCCCGTCCACCAAGTCGCGATGGAACTGGAGTTTCAACCGTTCCTCGCATCCGGCGATTTTCAGCTGTTTCACCAACGAAACTTCGTCGACCCGGATACCCATGGAAGACACTTCAAATGCTCGCTCCAGCACCGGATACCAGAAAATTATATCGCCGTTTAATTCCCAATCGTCATAGTCCGGTGCCCGGCCGTCGTGGACCTCCCCGGAAGCCAACCGGCCGCCGATCTTCATCAGGAACACCGCCCGTTTTTCCCGGGCAATCCGGTCTTCACGCTCTTTCGGGGTTAATCCGGGGTATAAGTCTTCAAGTTCCTGCGTGGTAATGAAATGGATGGTCTCAGGCAACTTAGTCGAAAGCACAGGATAAAGCTTCCTTAAGTAGTCTTCCGTTTCCTTAAATACTTTATAAATCCGGTTCACCACGTTTTTCAGGGTGGAAATGTTCCGTTCCGTTTTGTCGATCACCAGCTCCCAGTCCCATTGATCGACATAAATGGAATGGAGATTGTCCACGTCTTCGTCCCGGCGGATAGCGTTCATATCGGTATACAGTCCTTCGCCGATATGAAAACCATACCTTCCCAGGGCCATCCGTTTCCACTTGGCCAACGAATGCACAATCTCACAGGAACTGCCGTCCAGCGAACGGACATCAAAAGTCACCGGCCGTTCGACTCCGTTTAAATTATCGTTTAATCCAGATTCCGGCTGAACGAATAAAGGCGCGGAAACCCGGGTCAAATTTAATTCTTTGGCAAGAGCCGTTTCAAAAAAGTCTTTAATCCGTTTGATCGCGACTTCCGTTTCCCGCAGGTCCAAAGAAGAACGATATCCCTCGGGCAAAATCAGTCTTTCCAACGTCTGCTCCATCGTTGTTTCCCCTTACGTCAAAAATTTATCCATAATACCCAATGTAAAAAATTATACCACAGGCGGGCCCTAATTTGCCACCGATTTCCACGATTCTTTCCGCCGTCCTGCCAACCGCCCTCTTGTCCCCGAACCCCTTTCAGGCTATAATAGATGGGTTGAAAAATGAGCGAACGAGACAAGAGATAGCGATATTAATAAGAGTTCACAGTACACGGTGCCACAGTTCACAGAGGTAAGCGTTAGAAGACAGAATGAAGACAGAATACAGAAAATTGAAGCCAGAAGAAACTTATGCCTTACGTCTCATGTCTAAACCGTGCACTGTCTACTGTGAACTGCGTACTTACCCAAGATTCCACAGTCTTGGTTCTAATAGCCAATAAAATCTGGAGGAAAATACAGTGTCGACTGCATCGGAACAACTTGCGAAGGAAATTCAACAACGCCGGACCTTTGCGATTATATCCCATCCCGACGCCGGAAAGACCACCTTAACCGAAAAACTGCTCCTCTACGGCGGGGCCATTCATCTGGCCGGTTCGGTCAAGGCCCGCAAAGCCCAAAAACATGCGGTTTCCGACTGGATGGAAATTGAGAAGCAGCGGGGTATCTCCGTGACGTCCAGCGTATTGCAGTTTGAATACGAAGGTTACAAAATCAATATCTTGGATACCCCGGGGCATCAGGACTTCAGTGAAGATACCTATCGTACCCTGATGGCTGCCGACAGCGCCGTCATGTTGATTGACGTTGCCAAAGGCGTCGAAGCGCAGACCATTAAATTGTTTAAAGTCTGCAAACAACGGGGCATCCCCGTCTTCACCTTCGTCAATAAATTGGACCGCAACGGTAAAAATCCTTTTGAACTTATGGAAGAAATCGAAAAGGTGCTGGGTATCAGTTCCTACCCGATGAACTGGCCCATTGGTATCGACGGAGAATATCGCGGAGTGTACAACCGCCAGTTATCCCAGATTGAACTTTTCGACAGCACCGGGACCCACGGCCAATGGGCCCTGCCTTCCACCGTCGGCAGTGTCCATGACCCGGCTTTCCGGGAGATTTTAGGCGAGGAAATTTATGAATCCTTATGCAATGATATTGAATTATTAGATACTGCCGGCGAACGTTTTGACACCGAAAAAATCGCCCGCGGCGAACTGACGCCCATGTTTTTCGGCAGCGCCATAACTAACTTCGGCGTCAAGCCCTTTCTGGAACAGTACTTAAAACTGGCACCGCCTCCGTCGCCCCGCAACAGCAATATCGGGATGATCGAACCGGAATCCGAGGAATTTTCCGCTTTTATCTTTAAAATTCAGGCCAACATGAATCCGGCCCACCGGGATCGGCTGGCCTTCGCCCGGATTTGTTCCGGGAAATTCACCCGGGGCATGACCGTCTTCCACATGCAAAGCGGAAAACCCATTAAACTGGCTCAACCCCAGCAATTCATGGCCCAGGAACGGACGATCATCGAAGAAGCCTATCCCGGCGATATTGTGGGAATCTTCGATCCCGGCATCTTCGGTATCGGCGATACACTTTGCAGCGAAAGGCGGAAATTCCGTTTCGAAGACTTCCCGGTATTCCCTCCGGAGCAATTTGCCAGAGTGCAACCGAAAGACACCATGAAACGGAAACAATTCATTAAAGGCGTTACCCAACTGACACAGGAAGGAGCTGTCCAGCTCTTCAAACAACCCGACAGCGGCTTTGAGTCCTTTATCATCGGAGTCGTCGGTGCGCTCCAGTTCGAAGTCTTCGAACACCGGCTCCGTCATGAATACGGCGTGGAAATCCAATTGCAACACCTTCCCTATATATCGGCCCGCTGGCTCTTTGGCAAAGGCATTACCGCCAAGTCCAAAATCAACCTTTTAGGTGACCTGCTGGTAGAAGACAATTTCGGGCTTCCGGTCGGTTTGTTCCGGAGCGAATGGGCCCTGCGGCAAGCCATGGAGAAAAATCCGGACATTCAATTTTTACCGGCTCCGCCCCGCGGCATGCCCAGCGAAGAATAAATAAACCGGCTCTTTTTAAGTGCCGGTTTATTTTTCAATTTTTTTACGCCGTTGTTTGATTTTTTATATTGTTTACCGAAAAATTTGCGTAATTTTACCAAAATATCTAAAACCAGGGGCAAAAACGACCGATAACTTGATTAAGGTTAAAGTTAAGGAGGTTAACCAGGATGTCCCTTTCCAAACAACCTTTATCCCACCACGATATGACTTACGGCATTTCTTCCCCGAACGAATTTCCATTCATGGAACCCTTAAGTTTGACCCAAACCCAACTGCTGTGTAACACCATGAATGAAGTGAAACGAAGCTTGGACCTTCCGTTTGGTTCCTCCCTCGGATATCTGCCAATGAATGAGATTATCAGCATCCATCTTGCTCATGCGTGGATGAAAGCCCGATTCATTATCCGATATCATTCCTTCTCCGAAAAGACCGCAGCTAACTTCATGGCAGCAGTGGAACGCCTCATCAGCCAGAAAATTGAAAACATTTTAGCCAAACGACAACAATACATCTTCAGCTATCAAAGGAAAAACGGTACGATTCCGGAATTATCCGCGGCCAGCCGAGGCCAGATCGAAGCCATTATGCAACAGTTAACCGCTCTGATGGAAATCCCCGCGCCTCAATTTCATCAAAGTTATCTGAACTTGATTCGAATTCTCCGCGACAGATTTCTGAAAGCTTCTCTAAATTTAAACTATTTGAAACCCAATGACATCCCGACCGCTTCTTCGGAGAACCTCCAATTAACCACCCCTCCGGCCGAAAGATTGTTTGAATGCCTTATGGATCGTTTAATTGAAGATTGGAATCAGTTCGTTCAACGGATGGTTCCGGCCCATGCTGCATATTACATCATTCTTCGGAAATGAACGCTGTACTGTAAAATAGCCCTATACTGAACCGGCCTCCAAAAGCCAGGGAAAAACCCCAATGCTTGGAGGCCGGTTTCTTTAAGTAACTTTCAATTCAGGGATACGTTACTTATATTTATTTTTTATTTTTTGGTTAAAAAATCTTCCCGGTAAGGGGTAAAGATATCCAATAAAACCCCTTTTTTAAGGCAACGGCACCCATGGACCACATTCGGCAGTTTGTAGAGGGTATCCCCTTTCTTCACGATATTTTTCTCACCGCCGATCTCGAACTCAAATTCGCCCTCCAATACATAGGAAAGTTGCGTGTGGGGATGCTGGTGCAAAGCACCGACGGCCCCTTCCTCAAAATGGACTTCAACCGCCATCAGATTCTCGCCATAAGCCAAAATCTTCCGCCGGACCCCTTCTCCGGCCGGTTGAAACTCACACTGGTCTCCAAAAACAAACGGTTTATTCATAACGATTCCTCCTCATATAAAATTAATGCCATCATTAGGTTATAATACACAGTTCACAGTGTCCAGATAATTTAGGGGTTCCGGGTTCTGGGTGCTAGGTTGCGGAAGGAACGCGCAACGTTCCTCACCTAAACCCAGAACCTATTAAACACCCAGTACCCATTATTTACCCCGATAACTTTCCACGATCCCCAAAATCTCCTCCGGTGTTTCGACAATGAAATCCGGTGACGCAGGGGCTACGGAATGCAACAGGTCAAGGCCCCAGTTGACCCAAATCACGGGAATTCCGATTTTTTTACACGCCATAATATCCCGGTGCTCATCCCCAATATAAATCACTTCTGTATTGGACAACCGGTTTTTCTTTAAAAAACCGCGCAACATCTTATCTTTGCCGTAAATATGGCTGGAACAAATCACCTGTCCGATATCGAGCGCATTTTTGGCGATAAACTCTCGGATGTTCTGCTCCGAATTGGATGAAATGACTGCGATACCATATCCCCGATTCGAAAGCTCGTTCAACAATTCTTTCATCCCGGGAAAAAGCGTCAAATGCTTCATCGATTCCTGGTAAAGCCCATAAAATTCACCGGCCAAAAACGGGATCTTAAACATGGGCACCCGTAAAAAACGGCATCGCTCGGCAATGGAAAGCGCCCGAAAGTGTTCAATGTCCTCCGGATGCAAACGGTTAAATCCATGTCTCTCCGCCAGCCGGTTATAGGCTGACATGGCCACTTCCTTGGAATCTGCCAATGTTCCGTCAAAATCAAAGATAATGTATTTCAACATGTTTTCTCCTCACTAAAACAGTAAAAACAAGAATTCAATATTCCCTGATTATTT
Organism: Bacillota bacterium; assembly: GCA_029776595.1. Taxonomy (GTDB): domain Bacteria; phylum Bacillota; class UBA4882; order UBA8346; family UBA8346; genus JAKOSX01. Next base: position 11,625 of record JAKOSX010000141.1, read on the forward strand.
CCTGCCTGGGAAAGCAAAAAGAATTGGAATAACTCTGTATTTTTTCATTCAGCTTTGCACAGATTATCCATATTCAGATTCAATCATTCAATGAAAAGGAGCGCTTGAATCATGGATATCGAACGGGTGAAAGAAATTTTGGAAAGTGATGCCGAGATCGATGTTTATTATCACAACGCTCCGGTGTGGATCGAAAGCATCCTTGACGGTGAAACCGTTAGCGTCAGTTTCTTGGACAGCAAAGAGAAAGGGTTGGTCCAGGCCGAACAGTTGGAGGAAGGTTGACGGATGCCCGAAGATTGCCCTCATCGCCGAAAATATAATGCTTTACATTTTCACCGGAGTATGATATGCTTAAAGTCGCTCAGTTCATTAGTTTAGTGGTTATAGATTAGATTATTTACCCTTCTCATCGTCTTTGCTCCATGACAGGGAAAATAACAGTCTCCCTATACGGACAGAGCAAAGTACAATTTTGAGGAGGTTTTTTATGTTTCAAGACAAAACGTTAGACTGTAAAGACTGCGGCGCCCAATTTGTTTTCACTGTTTCCGAACAGGAATTTTTTGCGGAAAAGGGATTTACCAATAATCCGGGGCGTTGCCCGAGCTGCCGTGCAGCCCGCAAACAAAACAGCCGTGGCGTCCGCCAAAGCAACGATTTCAGAACTCAGCGCGAAATGCATACGGTAACCTGCGCCAGTTGCGGCGAAAGCGCCCAAGTGCCTTTCAAGCCCAGCAGCGACCGCCCGGTCTACTGCAAAGATTGTTTCTCCAGCCAAAAAAGATATGTAAGATATTAATTTCGGCTAAATTCAATCCGACCCACGTTAAAAATCACCCCTTGCCTTATTAGACAAGGGGTGATTTTTATTCATCATTCGAATTCACCCATCCGTAAAAAGGAATACTTTCAGAGGCTCCGAATAATACGAATGAACTCAAAAGCGTTTTCGTATGGCCTGAAGGAGGTTATTGACTCATGGGTTTTTTGCTAGGTTATGATCTCGGCAGTTCTTCCATTAAAGCAAGTCTTGTCGAAATCCAAAGCGGAAATATGGTAGCTACAGCGACCGCTCCGGAAACCGAGATGGCCATCCACTCCCCTCAGCCCGGCTGGGCTGAACAACATCCGGACGAGTGGTGGCAAAATTTAAAACAAGTCACAGCTTTGTTGAAAGAACGCGCAAATGTCGACTTCCATGACATTCAGGCCATTGGCATTGCATATCAAATGCATGGTTTGGTCCTGGTGGACCGCGGCCTTCAGGTATTGCGTCCGGCCATCATCTGGTGCGACAGCCGGGCGGTCCCCGTCGGTACCCAGGCTTTTGACGCCATCGGCCATGAGAAATGCCTCAACCGTTTACTCAATTCTCCCGGTAACTTTACAGCCTCCAAGCTCAAATGGGTCCGGGAAAACGAACCGGAGATTTATCAAAAAATCCACAAAGCCATGCTCCCCGGCGAATACATCGCCATGCGCCTGACCGGAGAGATCAAAACCACGCCTTCAGGGCTGTCGGAAGGCATTTGGTGGGATTTTCGGGAAGAGCGTCCCGCTGATTTTCTGATGGAGTATTTTCAGATTAGCCCGGAATTGCTGCCTGACATCGTCCCGGTCTTCTCCGTCCAAGGCGAAGTTACTCCGTCCGTTGCGGCCGAGCTGGGTTTACGCCCAGGAACCAAAGTCTCCTACCGTGCCGGCGACCAGCCCAATAATGCTTTCTCACTGAATGTCCTCCATCCTGGCGAAGTCGCCGCAACCGCCGGGACCAGCGGAGTAGTTTACGGTGTCGGCGAGCAGCCGAGTTCCGATCCCCAGTCGCGGGTCAATACGTTTATCCATGTAAATCACACTTCGGCGGTTCCCCGTTATGGCGTCCTAATGTGTTTGAACGGTACAGCCATTCTCAACCGCTGGCTGCGGGATCTGTTGACGGAAGTCCCGGAAACCAAGATCTCCTACCGCCGTCTCGATGAATTGGCCGCTACCGTCCCGGCGGGCTCTGACAGTTTATTGATCTTCCCATACGGCAACGGGGCCGAGCGTACCCTGGCCAATCGGAACGTCGGTGCATCCCTCCACGGATTGGACTTTACCCGTCACCGAACCGCCCATGTGCTCCGTGCCGCCCAAGAAGGCATCGTTTTTGCTTTAAAATACGGGATCGACATCATGGCCGGAATGTGCATCCAAATCCAAAAAGTCAAAGCCGGGCATGCCAATATGTTCCTAAGTCCGGTTTTCGGCGAAGCCTTTGCCACCGTCACCGGGGCCATCGTGGAACTTTACAACACTGACGGTTCCCAAGGGGCAGCCCGGGGCGCCGGAGTCGGAGCCGGCATTTACCGAGATTTCTCTGAGGCTTTTGCGGGACTGAAAACGATTCAAACCATCGAACCGAACCCCAAGACCGCCCCGGTTTACCGGGAAACATATCAGCGGTGGCTGGAATCGTTAAAAACGTTATTATAAAAATAATTGCCTGCCGGAACGGTGGCGTTATGCTTATTTTAAGCATTAGGAGATTGATTGTTTGATTTCCTGATGGCCTCAAGAACCGGTCCAATGGAACTGCGATCCGTAAAATCGACCACCTTTCCGTAAGTGGCCAGGATCCCAAGGGAATCGTCATCCCGTTCCTCCGGCCTTTTGGATTGGATCGCTTTCTTCAGCATATACATTAAACACCGATCCAGCCAATTCATCTTCGGATAATTTAATCCGCCGCGCAATACAAACAACAGTGCATTCTCCTGCATCGCATCGGTGAAGTTTTTCGCCTTCACCTCTTGCTTCGCTTTTTCCGATTGGGTGGTCGCACCCACCGCCACCACAATCAACTGTTTATCCCTTAACTTCGGATAATTCTTTTTGATAAAAGAAAACCCGAGAATTCCGCCGGCATAGAGGCCGCCGCAATAAACGATGGTCTGATATTCCTGCAACCGATCCGCTCTAATCCGACCTGCTTCAAACAGATCCGCCCCGGCATCTTCCGCGATCCAAGCGGCATACTTCGCCGTGCTGCCGTATTTCGACTTATACACAACCGCCGTATTCTTCATGATTTCACCCCGTCCATTTTCATACGATATTACCTCGTACGCTGTTATGCTATAATATCCATATCAATTTACATTACAAAGCATTCACTAACCCGGGAGGAATCCATAATGGCCAGACTCTATTTCAATCCTGGTTGTGCTTTAAGTCTCTATAAACCGGAAACCGAACATAAAATCTTGAAATATTTAAATAACCACTATGGCGAAGTTGCCCTCCATAAAATTTGCTGTCATCATCATCCCCGGCTCGAAGCCGGTTCCGCCATCATCAACGTATGTCCCGGATGCGACCGGCGCTTTAGTCAGTTATACGAAGGTATTACGACCATTTCATTATGGGAAGTCCTTGACGGATTGGAAGGGTTCCCTTATCCGGATTATCAGGGATTGCCGATGTCGGTCCATGATGCCTGCCCGGTACGGCAAAAACCCCAAGTCCATCTGGCAGTGCGAAATTTATTGCAAAAAATGAACATTACCGTTATTGAGACAAAACATCACGGGACACAGTCTCTTTGCTGCGGAGACAGCTATTATCCGAAACTCCCCGTGGAACAAATCCATGAAAAAATGAAAGAACGGGCCCAATCTATGCCCTGTCAGGAAGTTTGCGTCTATTGTGTGTCCTGTATCCAGTCCATGACCATCGGCGGCCGCACTCCAAGGTACCTCTTGGACCTGCTCTTTGGTGAACCCACCGTACCTATGGAATATGATACCGAAACATGGCATGAACAATTACAAGCATATATCGATGCCCACTAGATATGTTTCGATTAAAAATCTGAAGCTCCTGCAAACTGTATCGGTTATCTCGCCATTCCGCTTTTTTCGCGGGCTATCATCTTCTGTGGCGTTTCCTCCGCAAGCTGCAAACTCTTTTTCGCCGGAGACAACTCCCAGGCTTTCCTGTCAGCGAACATCTTGATTTGCTGTCAATGAAATCAACGTATGCA
>JAKOSX010000142.1 GCA_029776595.1 Bacillota bacterium
ACCTTCGATTTTAGGCTCCCGTTCCAGAAGTGCATGGTCTTTAACGCTCTCGTAGAGTTGCATGAGAAGACTTTTCCCCAACTCTGCATGAACAATCTCGCGGCCCCGGAAGCGAATGATTGCCTTGACTTTATCGCCGTCTTTCAGGAATTTCTGTGCTGCTTTAACCTTCACCTGGAAATCATGGGATTCGATTTTCGGGGTCATCCGTATTTCTTTAACCTCGATGACTTTCTGCTTCTTACGGGCTTCCCGCTCCCGTTTGCTCTGCTCATAACGGTATTTCCCATAGTCCATAATCCGGCACACCGGAGGTTTGGCATTGGGAGCTACCTCAACCAGGTCAAGTTCCTTATCCTGGGCAATCTTCAACGCATCGCGGACCGACATGATCCCCAACTGTTCGCCTTCCGGACTGACAACCCGAACTTCTTTTGCCCGGATCTCCTCATTTACTCGCAACTCGTTACTAATAGACAGTCACCTCCGACAAGAATCCTAAAACCAATAATAAAAGCGGGTACAAAATCCACCCGCTCCATCATGCAACATACAAACTTGCACTTATGAACCTGAAAGCTTGAGCTTCAGGTGAGAAGCGGATGGCTTCTGCTTGGTTTAAACTATTCAAAATATACCACTACTTTTGGGCGATGTCAATACCCAATCGGCTATATAGGTCTTTAATCCTAGTACACAGGCATTGTTCACATTCACTGTACTTTACCCTTGTATACTATTATCGACTGCCCCACGATCAACCGTCAACTCTATAAAGAAAGCTTCTGACTCCTGTCTTCTGTATTCTGTCTTCTATGTTACTTCTTTGAACTTTGCACCGTGTACTGTGTCCCATCAATGCTTCCCACACCATTCCAATGCAGCTTGCATCTCCGGAGGCATGGGCGTTTCAAATTCCAAATATTCGCCGGTGCGGGGATGGACAAATCCTAACACGGCTGCATGCAGCGCTTGCCCTTGGATGGGCACCGGTTCTTTTTTGCGGCCGTAAACCGGATCTCCGACCAAAGGAAAACCCAAATAGCTAAGGTGAACCCGGATTTGATGGGTCCGTCCGGTCTCCAGACGCACCTCCAACAAGGCATATTTCGAATAATAGGTCTTCACCCGGAAATGCGTCACTGCCCTTTTCCCACCGGGCACAACGGCAATCTTTTTCCGTTCCACCGGATGGCGCCCTAAAGGCGCATCGATTCGGCCTTCGGGTTCAGGATGGCCGTGCACCAAAGCCAAATAGAGCCGCTTCATCCGTCTCTCCTTTAACTGGGCAGATAATGAAAGATGGGCTTGATCGTTTTTGGCCACCACCAAAACTCCTGAGGTATCCTTATCCAACCGGTGGACGATCCCGGGCCGAATCACGCCGCCGATCCCGGAGAGATCCTGACAATGATTGAGCAAAGCATTGACCAAGGTTCCTTCGTAATTACCGGCTGCCGGATGAACCACCATGCCTCGGGGCTTGTTGACGACGATCACATCCGAATCCTCATACAAAATTTCCAAAGGAATGGCTTCCGCCTGTACGGTAAGGGGTTTAGGTTCCTCCCATTCCACCGTGATGTGGTCACCGGGGGCAACCCGGTAACTCCCTTTCAACCGTTTACCGTTTTGGGTAACGCCGCCGTTTTCGATAATTTTCTGGACAAACGAACGCGAGGGCCAAACCCCCGCTTGCGTCAAAAAACTGTCGAGCCGAATTCCTGCATCCCGGGATTCAACGGTGAATCTCTGAGACGGCATCCTGGTTCATCCTCCCCTTTTTGAAACGCGACATCTGCCACCCCATCAATGTGAACGCAAAAAGACCCAATAACAGGCAGACGCCTTGCGCAAAGCTCAACCAAGGGAAAATCATCGGTCCTTCACGGAAAAACTCCACTCCAAACCGGAGAATCGAATATAATCCGACATATAACAAGAATAAAAAACCGCGAAACTGCTTATGGTTCCGGAGTCTCAAAAGAATGAAGGCCAATATCAGGCTGCCAATGAGGGAATACAATTGGGTTGGATGCCTCAGCAATGAATCATGGGCGGCGCAGCGCAGAGCCCAGGGTAAGGCGGAGGGTTTACCGTAACAACAACCGTTCAGCAGACAACCGACCCGTACCAGAGCGTATCCCAATGCAATCAGCGGAGCCGCCAAATCAGCCAGCTGCCAGGTGGGGATCCGTCTCACCCGGGTGAACCAATATCCCGCGCCAAAACCGCCGATCAATCCGCCATGAAATGCCAGACCACCGGAGTTTATCTTGAATATTTCCCCCGGAAAACTCAGAAAATAACGAAAGTCGGTAATGATATAAGCCAGCCGTGCCCCGACAATCGCTCCAATCAGTACCCATACGGCCAAATCGATCACCGTATCAAAGGAGACATCCAACCCTTTTTGGCGGATCATCCTTTTCATACCGAGAATTCCGGCTAAAAAAGCAATCGCCAACATTAAACCGTATGAATAAATTTCAATACCGTAAAACTGTATCAGAACCGGTTTCAACCTCGTTCCTCCTCCGTCTTTTCCTGAACCGCCGTCAAACCGTTACCGGATTCAACCGGAACGTTACTCCGGTCTTTATGGGCCGACAGATATCCGAAAGCGATCCATACAGCCCCTGCGGTGATCATGATATCCGCAATATTAAAAACCGGCCAAAAATGAACATCGATATAATCGATGACATACCCCAACCGCAGACGATCGATGAAATTGCCCAGCGCCCCGCCGAGCACCATTGCCGCCCCGATTTGCAATGCCTTTGGATATTGCCGTAATTTTTTCCGATATACCCAAGCCAATAAAAAGACCGCACCGGTGACCGCGCTTAACAAAAAAGTTTGCGATTCGAATATTCCAAAAGCCGCACCGTAATTCCTGACATAAGTTAACGAAACATACCCGCCGATCATCGGTATATCCTGTAACAGCGAGATGTTTCGTTCAACAGCGGCTTTTACAGCCTGGTCAATGACACATATCGTGATAATGAGAAAGAAATAAGGCATGGTTTACCCTTTTACTATCGGATTTATACTCCTATTCTACACATTTTGACGAAATCCCTTTCAATCATTTCAAAGTTTCCGGATCCGGCGGTATGTCATCCGGTCCTACGTCGCCAATGGCATCCACCGCCTGAACGATCCCGTTATGTTCCGGCGCGTCATAAAACGTGGCCCCGTAACTTTCGACGCCGCCCAAATCCGAAGGGCTTTCGGAAGTCCCGTATTTGGCCACATCCTGCCATACATCCTCGCCGTCGGTTCCCGCCATCCCGGTTTCATCCAAAAAAGTCCTGCCGAAGGGTGGGCTCAAAAACTCTTCCTCAACCGGCCGTTCTCTCTCCCGCCGGTGGTCTTCCTGTTCACGGCGGCAATGAATGCATAAGGTGGTATACGGAATCGCTTCCAGACGCTCCGGATCGATTTCGGCTTGGCACAGTTCACAAATTCCGTAACTTCCATTTTCAATCCGTTCCAACGCCTTATTCACTTGGTCCAAAAGATCATCGGCATTATTCCGGATGGCCAAATCCTTCTCCCGTTCAAAAGTCTCCGTTCCCAGGTCCGCCGGATGGTTGTCATACGACGACAATTCGGAGACCGCATCCGTCAGCGGTGTATCCAAACCGGGGCTGCCGGCCTCTCCGTGTTCCGCTTCCAGTCTATCCTTTTCAGCCAACAAACGCTCTTTAAAATGCTCAAGCTGCATCGAGTCCATGATGACATCCTCCTTCGTTCTTTATGAATAAAAACGCAACTGCTGATTGACGATCCGCACCAATTCCGCAATAAATCGGCCGATGATCGGCAGATTGAGGCTGGCTAACCGCGTCAACAACACCAGAAACGCGCCGGCAACAATGGTAAAGCCGATGGCAATGCCAAACCCCCGCGCCAATCCGGATAAAAAATTCAAAAAGATTAAACGGATCGGGTTTTGAATCAACTGCATAAATTCAGCTAAATTGGCCCGTTCTAATTTGAGTTCGACCGTTCTTAGCTTTTTATATAAGGATGTTGCCTGCCTTCGGTTGATAATCATCACCCGGATTAGTTTGCCTTTTTAGCTTATCCGTATACGGCCCGGCCGTTATCCGTCGTCATGGATAAATATCCCTCAGAATCCAATAAAAACAGAACAAGGAATTTTTAACCAATAGGGCGAATCTCTGATTCGAGGTGACACCATGCGCTTAATTACCAAGATCAACATCCATTTCGGGATCATTCTGGCCGCGCTGATGGTGATGGTCTTCACCTTTACGCAGCACTTTTTCCAAAAGGAACTGGAAACCCAGATGAAGTCCTCTTTGGACGTCACTTACGAAAGTTTCAAACTGACGCTGGAGCAAATCTTCAATGAACAGAAGATGAAAGCGTTAAACCAAACCAATCAGGACATTATCGGCATCGCTACCAAGGACCGGATCGCTTCGGTGCTCAACTATTATCTGTCATTGGCAGCCAAAGATTATCATCTCAATCTGATCGAAGTCGTCGATACCCAGGGCGTTATTATCGCCGACAATTTCCGGTCTTACGAAAATCATCCGATGACGGTGCCTTTTAAAAAACCCGAACCGCCGGATTTGTCTGCCGCCTATCTGACCCTCCGCGATGAAAAAGCTTACCTGATGACCACCACGCCCATTAGCTTCTCCGGAGCCCGGGTTGGATATATGAACGTAGGAACTCTGATCAATCAATACCAGGTAAATTATCTGGCTTCCATCTTAAGCAGCGAGCTGTTGTTCTACGCTGACGGCCGAGTATTGGCTTCCAGCCCGGGGCAGCGCCAATTTCCGTTCTCGGCCGTGGCTTCCCATACCCTTTTGACCGTTCGGCCCATTGTGTTCCGGGCGTGCAAATCGGCCAGCCCGATTATGATTATATCTTTTTTTCCGTTCCCAGCGACGGCTCCATCCGCTCAGTCGTGGGTATAGCCAACAGCCGGGCATCCATCCGTGCCGCCTTGTTGCGGTTAAAACTGTTCTTATGGGCCTTGACCGGATTCGGCTTTATTTTCGAGTTTTTCGGTGCCAATTCATTGGCCCGGAACATCAAGCGCTCCATCTTCGGGATGGAACCTCAGGAAATTGCTTCATTGCTCGACCAACGAACCACGATCCTCCAATCCACCTTCGAAGGAATTATCGCGCTGGACCAGAAAGGATTGATTACCTTAATCAATAAAGAAGCCCGCCATCTTTTAGCTTCCACCCCGGAAATGATCGGCCGTCCGGCGGGGGAATATTTCCCCGGATTGCAAATTCAGGAAGTCCTTGCCTCAGGAACGGCATTTTACAATCAGCAACAGGTCATCGGCGAATCGGTCATCGTTTATAACTGTGTGCCGATTAAGACCAAAAATCAAATACTGGGCGCTGTCATTACCTTACGGGATCTGACCGAGTTCCAAAAGGTCGCCGAAGAATTGGTAGAGGTTAAAAACTATATTCAGGCCCTGCGGGCCCAGTCCCATGAATTCATGAACAAATTGCAGTCTATCTCCGGCCTGATCCAGCTGGGACGCTACGAGACCGCCTTAGCTTTGCTACACGAAACCACCGAGACCCATCAAGAGCTCATTTCCTTTTTGGCCAATTCCTTTTCTACTTCAGCTGTTTCAGGGATTTTGCTGGGTAAATTTAACCGGGCCCGCGAATTGAACATTCATTTCGAGATCGACCGTTCCAGTTATATTCCCAAAGGCTATATCATCCCCGATCATGAACTGGTATGTATCGTCGGCAATCTGGTGGAAAATGCCTTCGAAGCTCTTCAGGAAAGTTCAAATCCTGCAAAACGGGTTCGGGTAAGGATACGCCCCGTCAAAAAAATGTTAAAAATCACTGTAGCCGATAACGGTCCCGGTATCCCGCCGGCCATCCGGAACGCCATTTTTCACCGTGGGTTCACCTCAAAAAAAGGAGCCAATAAGGGAATCGGTCTGAGCCTGGTCAAACAATGCGTCGACAACCTCAGAGGAAGCATCCGATTTCGAAGCAGGTCATATACTGTCTTTGTGGTCAAAATTCCTCTCAGAGATGGAGGGTGTTAAGCATGAAAAAAATAAGTGTCGTCATCATCGAAGATGATCCGATGGTGGCGGAGATCACCAGGGAATTTATGAAAGCCGACTCCGACTTTTCCGTCATCGGCGTTGCCGCTTCGGGAAAAGAAGCCATCGCCTTGATCGAATCCCGCACACCGGACTTGGTTCTTCTCGATTATTTCCTACCCGATTTCAACGGCAATGAAGTCATTAAAAGAGTACGGGGCTTCAATCGGACCACCGACTTTATCATCATAACCGCAGCCAAGGAAGTGCCCCTGGTCCAGGAATGTTTTCGCCTCGACATTCGCGATTATCTGATTAAGCCGTATATGAAACACCGTTTTATCCAAGCTCTCTCCAATTATAAACATTTTAGGCGACACTTGACCGGGATACCATCTCCCAGGAGGACCTGGATAAAATCTCCAATGCTCCCAAAGGCGAAGAGCCCAAAAAAGGGTTTAGTCCGATTACGGAGGAGAAGATCCTGGAAATCTTGAGAAAGCGAAACGATGGCGGTATCACCGCCGAAGAAATCGCCTCCGCCGTGGGCATCACCACCGTTTCCGCCCGACGTTATCTTAAACTGTTTCAGGATAAACAGATTGTGGCCTGTGACCTGATTTATGGCAAGCAGGGCCGGCCAACCTATATCTTCAGGGCATTGCAATGATTTTCAAAACATAAGACAACCTTACGGTTGTCTTTTTCGGTCTGCGGATAGATTTCCCCGCACGAATCAGCGAGCTTTTTCAATGGACTCGATCAATCCCCGGTATTTTTCCCTGTAGTCCCGATAAAACGGAGCAACAGCCGCTTTAAAGGCCTCCAAATCGACCTCGTTAAATTGACAGCCGGCATCTTCCAGTTTCCGGTAGCAATCTTTCTCAAATTGTGCCCATTGCCTGCGTTGATAGTCCACCGACTCCTGGGCCGCATTGCTGATAATCCGACGATCCGCCTCCTTCAAATTCATCCAGGCCTTTTTGGAAAACAACAAAACTTCCGGTATCGAAGCATGACGGTCAAAAGAGAAATATCGGGCCACCCGGTAATGGCCGGAGGTATAATAACTCGGAATGTTGTTTTCCGCACCGTCGATAACCCCGGCCGATAATGCCGCATAAACCTCCCCGTAGTTGATAGGGACCGGCGACGCCCCCAACGACTCCACCAGTTTCGCCATAATTCGGCTGGGCTGGACCCGTAACTTCAGTCCTTTAAGATCCTCAGGCCGGTAAATCGGGCGTTTCGAATTGTAAAAACTGCGATACCCTGCCTCCTGAAAACATAAACCGATCAAATTGTACTGGGACAAACCTGCCAGCAACGCCTTACCAACGGGCCCGTTCAGCACATTCCACTTATGGTCGTCATTTTCAAATAAATATGGAAGGATCAGCACGCCCAGCCGATAATCCACCTCCGCCACCTCGGTCATACTCACCCGCCCCATATCCAAAAGCCCCAATTTCACCATTTCCACAACGGATTTTTCCGGACCCAGGGAACTTTCGGGATAGATTTTGATCTGGATTCGCCCGCCGGTCCGTTTCCGGACCAATTGATCCAGGTACCGGACGCCTTCGATGGTTGGATAGCCGAAAGCATGAACATCGGCGCAGCGAAGGACGATAGGTGCGGGAGACCGAGCCGCCCCGAAACCGGCGGATATCGCTACGAGAAAGATAATACCTAGCCATAAGCCATAAACCTTTTTCAACTGGTAACCCCCACCCGTTTTTTTATGTTTTTAAAGGTTTTTATTTTTTTTAATAGGTGTGCCGTTGCCATATTTTAAATATTTATTAACATAAACGTAATATTGGACATCTTTAGTGTAACACAAAAGCCCGTTGAAACCAAGGCGCGAGAATTGTTCGAAGGAGGAATTCATTTGGCAGATACAAGACCGGTAACAACGTTAAAAAGCAAAGCCGTCAAACCCAAAGAAAAAATCATCCAAATCCTTCAACTATTATTGGATGTCCTCATGCACGTGATCGAAACTATCGGTGCGGTTCTGCTATCCGCCATGACCCTGATTATTTTCTGGCAAGTGATTACCAGATTTAAAATCATCAATGTCCCGACTCCCTGGACGGAAGAAGTAGCTTTAATGCTGCTGGTCTGGTTCGGCCTCGCCGGCGCAGCCATCGGTATCCGTAAAGAGAGCCACATCGGGGTGGAATTCGTCACCGCCCTTTTCCCCACGTCGTTCCAAAAATATATCAACAGTTTTGTCGGCCTGCTCATCGTCGTTTTTTCCGTTTTCTTATTTATCGAAGGGATCGCACTGGCCAAAGGGACATGGGAGGTATTGATGTCAGCAACACTGTTGCCCCGGGGGAAATTCGTCTATTTAGCCGTGCCCACGGCTGCCGCCTTAATGTTCGTGTACGGCCTGGAATTTGTCGTTAAACAGTTTACAGCGGGAGGTAAGAACGATGACTGACCCCATTGCCATCAGCATATTGTTGGGAACCTTTATCATTTTGATCCTGTTAAGAACCCCCATTGCCTTTGCCTTGGGAATCTCATCGATCCTGACTGCGCTTTATCTGAAACTGCCGCTACTCATCATCGCTCAGCGAATGGTGGCCGGTATGGAATCCATAAGCCTCATCGCCATCCCTTTTTTCATCCTCGCCGGCCAAATCATCAGTGAAGGCCGTATCGCGGAACGCATCGTCAATCTTGCCAGTTTATTCGTGGGACGGATTCGCGGCGGTTTGGCGATGATAAACTGCGTAGACAGTATGCTTTTCGGAGGCATTTCCGGTTCGGCCGTGGCCGATGTTTCCAGCTTGGGTTCCCTGATGATTCCGGCCATGGAGAAAAAGGGATACCGGAAGGATTTTGCCATTGCCCTTACAGTCACCACGGCGGTTCAGGCCGTACTCATCCCCCCCAGCCATAATATGATCATCTACTCTCTGGCTTCCGGCGGAACCTCAGTGGGCAAATTGTTTCTGGCCGGAGCTCTTCCCGGCATTTTGCTCGGGATCTCACTGATGACTGTCAGTTATTTTCTCGCTGTGAAATATAATTTCCCCCGGGAAGAATGGGTCGGTTGGAAGAAAGCCGTGCAGATCGTCATTGACGGATTCCTTTCCATCGGGGTTGCCATTTTAATCATGGGCGGTATCTTGTCGGGAATCTTCACCGCCAGCGAATCATCGGCCATCGCCGTCGTTTACTCGTTCATCCTCACGTTCTTTGTCTATCGTGACCTCAAATTGACAGAATTCGGCCGAGTCCTAAAAAATGCAGTCATCACAGTGTCGATGGTCTTTTTGCTGATCGCTACCTCCAGTGCGTTTGCCTGGCTCATGACCTATCTGGGAGTCCCCCGGGCCATGGCCGAATGGCTGCTGGGAATCTCCGACAACAAACTGGTCATTCTGACATTGATGAATGTCATCCTATTGATTATTGGCATGGTCATGGATATGGCTCCGGCCATCATCCTCTGTACCCCAGTACTGCTCCCGGTGGCTCTCAGCATCGGCGTTGATCCGGTCCATTTCGGGGTCATTCTCATGTTCAACCTGGGCATCGGCTTGTGTACGCCGCCGGTAGGCAGCGCCCTTTTTGTCGGATGTGCGGTCGGTAAGGCAAAAATTGAAGAAATTTTCGGTTCATTGATGGTCTGTTTCATACCTATGCTCTTTATCCTGTTCGTCATCACCTTTTTTCCGGAGATTGCCATGTGGTTGCCAAATACCTTCATGAAATAAGTCAATATCCTTAAAGGAGGTGTTTGCTTAAAAACAAAGCCCCTTCCAAATCTTAAAAAAGAACAAGGAGGCAATGTCGATGAAAAAAATTGGTCTGTTGTTGTTAATGGTTGTGATAGTCATCTCCTTATCCGGCTCGAACATGCTTGCAGCCGCTAAAATCTGCAAATTAGCAGAAGTTCATCCCGATGGCTATCCTACCGCCGAAGGCGACAAGAAATTCGCAGAACTGGCTGAAAAATATACCAACGGCCGGGTTAAAATCCAATGCTTCTTCAACAGCCAATTGGGTACTGAAAATGACGTGGTTGAACAGACCAAACTGGGCGTCATCGAATTCACCCGCGTTTCCATCGCCCCGGTGGTTTCTGTCTATCCGGAAATCGGCGTTTTTTCCCTGCCCTATCTCTTTAATTCCCATGAACATCAATGGAAAGTCCTGAACGGACCCATTGGTCAGCACTTCCTAAGCGCTGTTGAAAAAGCCAACCTGGTGGGTTTAGGTTATTTTGAAGCAGGTGCCCGTCATTTCTATGCCCGTAAACCTTTGAACAGTCTGGCGGATTTGAAAGGTTTGAAGATTCGGGTCCAACCCAGTCCGATACCGGTAGCCATGGTTAAGTTGCTCGGTGCAACACCCACTCCCATCGCTTACGGTGAAGTTTACAGTGCGCTGCAAACCGGCGTGGTGGACGGTGCGGAAAACAACTACCCCAGCTGGGTAACGGCCAACCACTATGAAGTAGCCAAATACCTTATCGAAGACGGCCATATGCGTCAACCGGAAATCCTGGTTGTCAGCAAAAAATTCTTCGACTCCCTGAGCAAAGCCGACCAAGAGGCATTGCGAAGGGCCATGCGGGAAGCAACCGCCTTCCAAATCGATGCCTGGAATAAATACGAAAGCAAAATGCTGGAACAGGCGAAAGCTAAAGGGTGTGTCATTAAAAAAGCCAATATTGCCGAATTCCAGGCGGCCGTCGCGCCCATCTTTGATCTTCCCGAACATAAAATCTATAAGCCTTGGGTCGAGAGGATCAGGGCAACCAAATAAACACCACATATATCCTCCATCGGCAACCGTGGGCCAGTCCCACGGTTGCTTCATTTTATATAAAAAGTTCCATATGGTTATCTTGCTGCGACAAAAAAAGACCACCCTCCTAGGATGGTCTTTCATGCTATGAAGCAATATTTACATTTGACTCCGGATACCTATGCTCGGAACCCGGAATCCATCTCCCGTTGCTTTACTGTTTACTCACTTTCAGCTCAGCCGGATAACCGTTAATATCCCATGTTTCAAAGCCTTCACCGCCGGCTTCGTTCCGTCCCACGGAGACAGCCAAAGTTTCGGAGGCGATATACTCTTTAAACCGCTCGATGGCTGCCGCGACCTTTTCATCCGCCTTATATTCCAGTTTAATGCGGTCTGTCAGCTCAAATCCGGCATTCTTCCGCATATTTTGAACTTTGGAGACAACCTCCCGGGCCAGACCTTCG
>JAKOSX010000143.1 GCA_029776595.1 Bacillota bacterium
CAGGGGAACAATTGGTTGCGACCGTCGGCGGCGGTGAACAGGTCATTCCTTTTGAAGGGACAAGGCTTGTCTTCACTTGGGACGGTGAACAAATTCTCCTGAATAATGCGCCGGTTTCCGCCGGGCCGATTATTCTCAAGCCCGGTTCGGCGCTGCTGGGATGGAATCAGCGCCGTTACCGCGGGGAGTTGATCGTAACCGCGGTCAACGGGAAACTCCAATTGGTCAACCGGCTGCTGCTGGAAGACTACTTACGGGGTGTGGTGCCGAAAGAAGTGCCTCCCGCATGGCCTTTGGCTGCATTAAAAGCCCAAGCCATTGCCGCGCGCACCTATACGGCTGCTTCATTTAACCGCCATGGCAAAGACGGATTTGACCTTTGCGCCGCCAGCCATTGCCAGGTTTATGGCGGCGCGGACGTGGAAACGCCGATGACGGACGAAGCGGTGTTGGGCACCGCCGGATTGGTCATCGTCCACAACGGGAAGATCATATCCGCGGCATATCATTCTTCCAGCGGCGGTTATACCAAGGATGCCTCCGGCGTATGGGGGTTTTCCAGGCCGTATCTGGTTTCGGTGCCGGATTGGGATCAAAATTCTCCGTATATCGCTTGGAACCGGATGCTGGATTGGAGCCATGTCCAGGCCCTGATTGGCCGTAGTTATCCGAAGATCGGGAGAGTTTACCGGATTATTCCGGAGGCATACAATGTGTTCGGATATTGTACCAAATTGAAGCTTCTGGGCGATTTGGGAGAACAGGCGGTGACTACTGAGACGTTCCGGATGGTGTTGGGCCTGCCCAGTGCCAACATTCAGTTGGGGATGGTTTACGGCCCGGAACCGTTGATTCATCTGTGGTGGCTGCCCGGCCGAAGTTATCCGGATGCTTTTATCGCTGAAAACGGCACTGCCGGGGTGACGGTTGAGGTTTTAAATCCGCCGTGGGACCAGCCGGATGCTTGGGCTTGGCTACGGGACAAGGAACCGGTCCGATTGATGGTTAAAGGCTCCGGTTACGGCCATGGCGTCGGTTTGAGCCAATGGGGAGCCAAAGGCATGGCGGATGCCGGTTTTAATGAACGCCAAATTTTGGAATACTATTACAAAGGGGTCCGTATCGTTTCCTTAGATGAAATCCAATAAAGGGAATGGTTTTATTTCACGTTTTAGAAGGTGTCATCGATGTTTGTCAGTGAATTTGATTATGATTTGCCGGCGGAGCTCATCGCCCAAACGCCGGTTGAACCCAGGGATCATTCCCGGTTAATGGTTATCTATCGTGACAGTCGCGAAGTTTACGAGCGGTATTTTTATGAGATCGGCGATTATTTAAACGCCGGAGATTTGTTGGTTTTCAATGATACACGGGTTATACCGGCCCGGCTGCGGGCCAGGAAAGAGCACCCCGGAGGCGCCGATATTGAGGTTTTTTTATTGAAAGAGCATGGGCCGAGCCGTTGGGAGTGTTTAGTACGGCCGGGAAAGCGGGCCCGGGCCGGCACGCGATTGATTTTTGAACATGGGATGTCCGCTGAAGTCCTGGAGGTGAAGGAGGACGGCAACCGGATCATTCAATTTGATCCGGGAATGGATTTTCACGCCTGGCTGCTTCAAAACGGCGAAACACCGTTGCCTCCGTATATTACCTCTCCTTTGGACCGGCCGGAACGGTACCAGACGGTCTATTCCAAGCATGAAGGGTCGGTGGCTGCGCCAACCGCCGGTTTGCATTTTACTCCGGAGCTTTTGGAACGGCTGAAAGCCAAAGGAGTCCGGACCGGCTTTTTAACCCTCCATGTGGGTTTGGGGACCTTCCGACCGGTACAGGTGGACCGGGTGGAAGAGCACCGGATGCATTCGGAATGGTTTATGTTATCGGAGGAATTGGTTGAAGCGGTACGAGAAACCAAGGCCAAAGGGAGCCGGGTGATTGCGGTCGGTACCACTTCCGTGCGGGTCCTGGAGTCGCAGGCTTCTCCTCACGGGCAGTTAAAACCGGGAACCGGGGAAACCTCCATCTTTATTTATCCGGGATATCAATTTAAGGTAATCGATGGCTTGATTACCAACTTTCATTTGCCCAAATCTTCGCTGCTTATGCTAGTTTCGGCTTTTGCCGGGAAAGATTTTATCATGGAACAATACCGACGGGCCATCGCTTCCGGTTTCCGCTTTTTCAGCTTTGGCGATGCAATGTTGATCTTATAGGCACGAGACATGGGACGCGAGTATATAGTTTTCAGTTGTTCTAGTTCACAGTACACAGTGCACAGTTAATGAACAAGGTACAAGGTTCTAGGTTCTTTTTGGATGATGGATGAAGCATATAACGTTCCTACTTAAACTTTAGTACCGAGTAATCAGCACCCAGAACCCTTTACCTTATTTACTTTCAACTGTCAATTAGCTTTTGATCCACTCTTGCACCTCATACCTAAACTGTGAATGTGAACCATGCACTGTGAACTCGTTTAGATTTAGATAATAGAAGGAGATATCGGATGTCTTTCAGATTTGAAGTGTTGAAACATTCCAATGAAAACAGGGGACGTTTGGGGTTATTGACGACCACTCATAGCAAAATTGAAACACCGGTGTTTATGCCGGTGGGGACGCAGGGTACCGTCAAAGCCATGACGGTCCGTGATTTGCATGAAATCGGATTTAAAATCATTTTGGGTAACACCTATCATTTATACCTGCGGCCCGGTGAAGATATTGTGGCGGAAGCCGGAGGGTTACACGCCTTTTCCAACTGGAGCGGTTCGATCTTGACGGACAGCGGGGGATTTCAAGTCTTCAGTCTTGCCAAATTGAACAAAATAACCGAGGAAGGTGTCCGGTTTAAATCCCACATTGACGGTTCGACGCATATGTTTACGCCGGAGAAGGTGATGGAGATCGAAATGGCTTTAGGGGCCGATATCGCCATGGTTTTTGATGTTTGTCTGCCCCATGTCGCCGATTATCTGACAGCCCGGGAGGCCATGGAACGGACGACCCGATGGGCCGAACGTTGTCTGAAAGCCCATTCCCATCCTTACCAGGTCTTGTTCGGAATCGTCCAGGGTGTGACTTATCAGGACTTACGCTTGGAAAGTGCCCGCAGCTTGGTGGCATTGGATTTTCCCGGATATGCCATCGGAGGCTTGAGTGTCGGCGAACCGAAGCCAGTGATGTACGAGGTGCTGGACTATACCGTGCCGGAGTTGCCGGATGAAAAACCCCGTTATTTGATGGGGGTCGGATCTCCGGATACCCTTTGGGAAGGAGTGGAGCGTGGTATTGACATGTTTGACTGCGTTTTCCCGACTCGAATTGCCCGGAACGGGACCGCGTTGACCTCCCGGGGGCGTGTGATTATCCGGGATGCGCGGCATGCCCGGGAGATGATTCCGTTGGATCCGGAATGCTCCTGCCATGTCTGCCAATGCTATACCCGGGCTTATTTACGGCACTTGTTTAAAGCCGGCGAAATTTTGGGAGCCCATTTGGTGACGTATCATAATCTCTATTTCCTTCACCATGTGATGGCCGAGATCCGGGAAGGGCTGCGGACGGATACCTTCGCTGAACGCAAGGAGGAATTTTTCCGTAAATATAACGGGCAATAAAGGGAAAGCGGCCCGTTTTGTCGAATGTTGAAGATGAATATAAAGGGGGTGAATGAATGACCGGTTGGATTCTTTCCGCAACTGCCAACCAGCAAAGCGCGGAAGCAGTTGCCGGCAGTGTAATTGGAATTCTTCCAATGATCATTCTTCTGGTGGTATTTTGGTTCCTGGTGTATGTGCCTCAAAAGAAACAGCAAAAACAACGGAACGAAATGCTTGCCAGTTTGAAAAAAGGAGATAAAATCATCACCATTGGCGGAGTTCACGGTGAAATTGTGGATTTTGACGACGAAGACGTCAAACTGCGGGTGGCGGATAAAGTGGAGATAAAATTTAGTAAAAGCGCCATTGCGCGGGTTAAAAAATAAGCGAGTGAAGAGAGTGCAAACTCTCTTTTCTTTATCGCCGTTCGAATATGGGTCATTATTTTCACCGCAATGTGGCAAAAATAGTGAATAACGGCGTTATCCCGCCTGTTCCTGACAATTGACAAGAAATTTTGAAAGGGCTATAATGAAAAAGTCTTTGATTGGTATGTTAAGGAAAAGTGTTTAGTTCCATGTTTTGTGGCGATCCGCAGAGCTCTTATGGTGGTATGAGTTGGCGGAGTTTTTTCATTCTGTTAAATGTGGGGGAGGACGATTATGTATACTTTTAAAATTGTTACCGTCGTAATTGTCGCCGTGATTATGGGATTATTTGCAGTGGGAGCGTATAAAGCCGAGAAGATCCTTGACAGTAAAGCGAAGGAGATGCGGCAAAGCCGTACGCCTGAAAAAAGTAAGACCCAAAAATGATGTACATCGGGACAAGCACCATGTGGCCCGGTGTGGGGAAGTTTTACTGGAAGATGCGAAAGTTTTATTTGGTATCGTTAATCATTTGCATTTTGATTATCATACCGTTTGAAATAAGCAACGAAATAGGGGCATTGCCGTTAACGTACGATGTGCCTTTTTATGCCCCGATCCGGATGATCAACTTTTTCGGGGATGCGAATATTTCCGGACAAGCTCCGACCGAAGCCATGTATATGGCCAGCATTCTCTATCCGGTGGATAACCAGTTGATGTTATTCCGGGCCGCCGTCAATGTCTGGCAGAAAGCGCCTCGAATAAACAGTAACAGGCCTTATTCCCGCCGGGTAGATGTTGCGGCCATTGTTCTTTTGTTGTTTTTTATCTTTTACCAATTGGCACGGGGCAGTTCGGAGGTTGACGGTTGGTTGAACCGGATTCCAAAAGTGAACGAATATCCCAGATAAAAGGAGGAAATCAAATTGAGGCATGATTTGCGTTGGAAGTCCCTTGTGATCTTCCTGGTAGTAGCCTTATTTGCGCTGGTGCTCTATAAATTGCCGATTCGGTTGGGATTGGATCTCAAAGGCGGCATTGAGCTTTTACTGGCTCCGGATTACCGGATCGGTTCATCGAATATTTATAAGCTTGGCGATCTGCTGAGTGCGAAAGCCAAAGAAGCCAATATCCCTGCGCCTGAAGTCAGTCCGTTGGGGACCTTGGACGGCGACCGGTACGACGGTTTGAAATTTACCTTTGCCAGTGCTCAAGATGCGGAGCGGGCCGTCAATGCCGGAGTATTTCCGCAGAAATATCAATTGAATGCTTCAGGTGAAATCAAAAATTTGAACCTTATCCGGAAAGTCAAAGGCAACGTCGTCGAATTGACGGTGCTTCAGGATGCCGGCGATTTTCCCGAAGATTCGTTGGAACGGTCATTGTCCGTTATCAGTCACCGGATCAATGAAGCTTCCGCCGGTATGGCCGAAGCCGATGTGCGTTTGGACGGAAAAGGCCGTATCAATGTGCAGCTTCCTGGCATTAGCAGCTTGGAAGAAGCCCGGGATCTGATCTCTGCCACCGGCCGCTTAACCTTCCGGATTAATAATCAGATCGTCATGGACGGGACCGATCTCAAAAACGTTTATGTCAGTTTCCAACAAGGCGAAGGATACGTTATCAACTTCGAGTTTAAGGGAAAAGGGGCCAGACAGTTCGCAAAAGTCACCAGTGAAAACGTGAATAAATTTATGGCCATATATCTGGATGAAGAGAAATTGATGGAACCCTTGATCAAACAACCGATTACGGGTGGGGAAGGCTATATCTCCCTTGGCGGCCGGACAAAGGCTGAAGCTGAAAATTATGCCATCTTGATGAAATCCGGTGCTCTTCCCATCTCTCTTAAAGTGGTTCAGGAGACGCAAGTTGCTCCGACGCTTGGGAAAGAGATCGTCCATCAAAGTATGGTGGCAGGGATTATTAGTTTGGCGATGGTCGTCCTGTTCATGCTGATTTTCTACGGCCTGCCGGGTATGATGGCCGATTTTGCCTTGGTTCTGTACGGGATCATGGTTTTAGGTGTGATGGCTTTATTCCGGGGCGTCCTGACTTTGCCGGGCGTAGCCGGG
>JAKOSX010000144.1 GCA_029776595.1 Bacillota bacterium
AAAAAGAAGGTTTAAAAGAGATCAAATATCGGGGCATTGAGCAGATTCCGGTGAAGCGGATTGTCGGAAGCGTGAACCGATGGCGGAACTTCGACGAACGCTTTCGCACCGGGGATGCGGATCAGATGAAATTAAATTCCATTTTGAAAGCGATGAACGACGGGATTATTTTACCGCCGATTTCTGTTTATAAGGTACGGGATGATTATTATGTGATCGACGGAAATCACCGGGTTACGGCGGCCAAAAAAATGGGTCAGATTGATATTGATGCTGAAGTGTATGAGCTGTTGCCTCCCGGTGATTCGTTGGAACACCGCCTCTGGCGGGAACGATCGCTGTTTGAGATCAAAACCGGAATAAAGGTTGACTTCAGTGAGATTGGTGCTTATGAACGGCTTTATGTTTATTTACGCCTTTATGCCAAACAGACCAATAAAAAGAATGGGACAAATTTAAAAATAAAGGAATTGCATCAACAATGGTTCGAAGAGATTTACCAACCAATTATCCGGATGATCGACGCCGAAGGGTTGGACCAATGTTTTCCAATGCATACCCGGGATGATTTATTTCTTTTTATATTGCACCATCAAATTACCAAATCCCGTTTGCAGGGGCGTTCCGTCGATTTGGCGGAGGCGGTGGCGGCTTTCGGACGATGCCCGGGCCGTTTGGAAAGTAAATTAATGGCGCTTTTTAAAGGATTTGTGTTTAAAAAGAAATGTGACAAATTATGTCCGGGGTGTCTTGATATTTGTCCCGAGGGATTAATTTGCATGAAAGACGGCCGATTGGCCATTGATGAACGGTGCGGGGGATGCGGGAAGTGCACCGAGGCTTGCCCGGAAGCCAATTTGGAGGCCTATGAGTATCAGGCGTTATCTCCCACCCAAGAGAAGGCAAAGTAAATGGAACGGTCGGTTAAGCTGAATTATTTTAACCATATACCTGCAAATCCCGGGAAAAAACTGATTTTGCTGCGGATGGGATATCGCCCCAACACCACGGTGTTGAGCGCAGCGGATCAGAACCGGTTGGAAGAAGGGATCCGGCTTGGTTTTTCATTGTGCCACAATCAGGGGGTTTGGACCCGGTTGGCCATTGTCCGGCGAAACCCGGAATGGATTGAACTGGAAAATGGTTTGGCCGTCCAAAGTGCCAATTTAGCCAAGCTGTTGATTCACAGCGATCAAGCGGTGCTCATGGCGGCGACGGTGGGGTCGGCGATCACGGACCGGATAGCAGCGGAAATTGCCCGGGGCCAAGCGACGCTGGGGGTTATATTGGATGCGGTTGCCTCCGAAGTGGCTGATGCGTGTTTGGACTATATGGTTGCCTTCATCGATAAGATGCTTCGCAAAGAAGGGCGGCATGTGACAAAACACCGGTTTAGTCCGGGATACGGCGATCTCCCGCTGGAATATCAGAAAGGCTTTTTCTCGCTGTTGCAATTGGAGAAACTTGGGTTGGAGATCACCGAGCGTTGTCTGTTAGTGCCTGAAAAATCAGTAATCGCAATTTGCGGCATTGAAAGGACCGAATGAGATGACGAGGGAAGAATTTAAGGCTTTATGCAATAAAAGAGTAGTGCTTTTAGATGGCGCTACCGGTACGGAGCTGCAGAAGAGAGGGATGCCGGTCGGCATATGCCCGGAAAAATGGGTAGTGGACCATCCTGAAGCGTTGACGGACATTCAATCCCAATACCAAAACGCCGGTTCGGATATTATCTATACGTGTACTTTTGGCGGTAATCGGCAGAAATTGTCCGAGTTTGGGCTGAGCGGGGAAGTGCAAGAACTCAATTGCCAACTGGCCCGTATTTCACGGCAGGCTGTCGGTGATAAGGCGTTGCTTGCCGGGGATATTTCCTCAACCGGCTTGTTGGTGGAACCCTTTGGGTCGTTACCCTTTGAGGAAGCGATAGCCATCTATAAAGAACAGGTTGCCGGCCTGCTTCGGGGCGGTGTTGATCTGTTCGTCATCGAGACCATGATCGACATCCAGGAAGCCCGGGCGGCTTTGATTGCGGTGAAAGAAAGCTGTGATCTCCCGGTTATGGTGACCATGACTTTCGATGGAGACGGCCGTACTTTGACCGGCACGGATCCGGTAACGGCCTTAATCACCCTTCAGAGCCTGGGTGCCGACGCCGTTGGATGTAATTGTTCCACCGGCCCCGATTTGATGGCTGATTTTATCGCCAGGATGAAGCCTTATGCTAAGATTCCGTTGATTGCGAAACCCAATGCCGGACTGCCCAGGTTGGTGGATGGGCGGACGGTTTTTGACATGGACTCCGAAACGTTCGGAGGTTTTGCAAAGCGTTTGATTGAAGCAGGGGCCGATCTAATCGGCGGTTGTTGCGGGACGGCTCCGGATTATATCAAAGCAATGAAGGCGCATGCCTTCGAAATTGAGCGAAAGCCCCACGAACCCTCTCTGTACAGCGCTGTGACATCGGTACGAAAGACGGTGTTCGTCGGATCGGAGTTTCCCGTAACGGTAGTCGGCGAAAGGATCAATCCTACCGGCAAAAAGGTGTTGCAGTCAGAGTTGGCGGAAGGCAAATTGGGCGAGGTAAGACGTCTGGCTTTGGAACAGATTGAGGCCGGTGCCTCCGTTTTAGATGTTAATGTGGGTATGGGCGGCATCGATGAACGGGCGATAATGGTGAAGGCCGTATCCGTCCTGTCGGCTCAGGTGGAGGCTCCCTTGTGCATTGATTCCGCTTCGCCGGAAGTGATCGAGGCGGCCCTTCGGATCTATCCCGGCCGGGCATTGATCAATTCGATTTCGGCCGAGACGGCAAAGATGATGAAGTTATTGCCTATCGCCGCCAAATACGGAGCCATGTTTATTTTGCTGCCCTTAAGCGATAATGGGATTCCGGCTACGGCTGAGGAGAGGATCCCTTTGATTCGCCGGGTGATTGATGAAGCGGAGCGTTTGGGATTCACTCATCAGGATATCGTCATTGACGGATTGGTAATGACGGTCTCCGCTGAACAAAAAGCGGCAATGGAAACATTACAGGTGGTCGAATGGGCCGGCCGTCACGGTTTTAACTCGATTCTTGGCTTGTCCAATGTGTCCTTTGGTCTTCCGGAACGGGTTTGGGTGAACGGAGCCTTTTTAGCCATGGCGGTTGCCAAAGGATTGACTTTAGCGATTGCCAATCCTTCAACGGAAGTTTTAATGAACATAAAGCTGGCCTCCGATGTTTTAACCGGTCGCGACCAGAACAGTAATCAATATATTCGCTATTTTTCATCGAAAAAGAATCCTGAGGTTGATAAAGAAACCAGTCCTTCGGGGAAGGGGATAAACCACCAGATTTATCAGGCTGTGGTAACCGGCCAAACGGAGAAAATCGCCGATTTGCTCGGGAAGGCTCTGGCGAAAGGATTTATGCCGCAATCCATCATGAATGAGCAGCTCATTCCGGCTATTAATTATGTGGGAGAATTATTTGAACAAAAGCACTACTTTCTGCCGCAGCTGATTCAGAGTGCGGAGACGATGAAAGCAGCTTTTGAATATCTGGAACCCCATTTACAAAAAGATGCGGCAAATGACGGCGCGGCTCCGGCCATTGTATTGGCGACGGTGAAAGGCG
>JAKOSX010000145.1 GCA_029776595.1 Bacillota bacterium
ATGGATGGTTCGATTGGTTAATCTGTGGTTTTCATTTCGAGTAAATGACAAAAAGGAGGATGTTTGATGAAAAAACTGCAAAAAATAATGGTCGGCCTAATTTGTTTATTATTGGTCTGTGCTTTAGTCGTTGGTTGCGGCGGCGGTTCGAAAAAAAGCGATCCTGTAACTCCGACGGATCCGACAAATCCCAATCCGCCTTCAGGTTCAGCCAAGATTGTATTAGAGTTAAATGCGGGAGAAGAATTCGATGCTTTAAAGGCGCTTACTTTACCTGCTACCTACAAAGGATTTACTTTTGGCGCAGATATAGCGTTTGATACAAATACCAAGAATTATGGCGGTAATACGTATACGGCCCGGATTAAGCTCGGCGGATCCGACCGTGAAACCAGAGGGATCACCTTTAGCGCCAAAGCCGGTGATAAACTGACGGTTCTGGCAATGAGTTCCAGTAGCACCGGAACAGGCCGTGAATTAATGGTTGCGCCGGTATCCGGTGACGGTGTTACAATGGGCGAAGTTCCCACCAGCAGCCTGGAACGTTTTGAATACAATATTCCTGCCGACGGCGATTACGTCATTTATTCATCGAACGCCGGCATTAACATTTATTACATTCAGTTATATGGTGTCCGTCCGGACGAACCGGCGACCAAGTATACCTTAACGGTAAATGCAGAAAACGGCAGAGTGGACAAAAATCCGGATGCTGAAAGCTATGACGCCGGTACTACCGTTACTTTAACCGCTACTGCCGCAGCCGGTTATAAATTCAGCCATTGGAGCGGTGATTTGACGGGAAGCGAAAATACGACGACCATCACCATGAACTCGAATAAAACCGTCACCGCGGTATTTGTGGAAGAAACTGTGACTCCGGTTAAATATAAGCTGACAGTCAATATAGTCGGTGAAGGCAGTGTGACCCGGGATCCTGCTAACGAAAGCTATGAGTATGATCAGGGAACCGTTGTTACCCTGACGGCTACTCCGGAAAATGGCTTTAAATTCAACGGTTGGAGCGGTGCTGCCAGTGGAACTGACGCCATTGTGACTGTTACCATGGATGCTGATAAGACGATGACTGCGGAGTTCGAGTTGTTGCCGAGAGTTCCGATGCCGTTTAGCGATAACTTTGATACAGCAGCATCTAACACGTTTTTCACGACCGCTTACAAAGCTATGCCGGACGATTCGAGTATTCCGTTTTACAAGAAAACCGGTGGAACAGTGACTGTTGCGGGTGGCCAAGTGACCATTGTCAACGGCCGGTTCACGGTAGGTGATAAAGGAACGGCAACTGCCGACAGTGTAAAACCGAATGGTGTCTTTGATTTATCCATACCGTATAAGATTTCTTTCAAAATAGTTTCAATCGATGGAACTGATACCACGAAAGAATTCCAGGTTTATGTTGACAATAATACAACCAGCAGCGGAAACTCTTACCACAAGAATAATTCTGTGTTGTATAGAAAGAAAGGAACTGAACTACCTGTCGGAGAAACGGTTACAATTTCTTCAATTTATGGTACCAAGGCCTCGTTTATCCAACTCCGGACTGAAACCGGCCTTACCGTTACCATCGATGATTTAGTTATTGAGTATCAATAATTATTAATTTATTAATTATTGATACGTTATTCAAACGGATCTCACATTGATGAGGTCCGTTTTTTTTTATTAGACCAAACGCAGGGCAGGTGTTAGGAAACGTAAAAAAGTGAATATAGATGAAGGTAAAATGCTACGAAAAGTCTAATATTGCAACAGAATAAAAGTTGGGTTGGCGCCTCTGAGAGAACTTATGGAAAAGGTGGCCTGATGGCATGGAAGGCGGTTTGGAAGAAAGGTTCCGGCAAGGATTGCAATTGGCCGAGGCCGAATATCATCATCCCGACTGCGAAAACAGCGACGCGGCCGATGCTTGCCGCAGTTTTTGCTTTCACCATCATCAGCCGACGGAACAGGCGTTTTTGCTGATTCACGGTTTTACAGCCTGCCCTTATGAGATGCGGGAGTTGGGGCAGTTATTATTTTCCCGGGGACATAATGTCTTCGGAGTCCGTTTGGCAGGCCATGGCACTACGGTAACGGATCTTGCCAAAACCACCGGAGCCCATTGGGAAGCTTCGGCACAGGCAGGATTGGCCATTGCCACCTCCTTGGGGCGAAAGGTGACGGTGATCGGGGAAAGTATGGGGGGCGCCTTGGCGGTATTGTTGGCTTTATCCCGCCCGGAGCTGATCCACGGGTTGATTCTCTGTGCCCCCTGTTTTGAAATCGCCAATCCTTTGGCCCGTTTAGCCCGCTGGCCTTTGATCCGGGTCGCGGTGCCGCAAACAGATATGGGAGTGGCTTTGGAATGGCAGCGGCAATATTGGTATGAGAAGATACCGACGAAAGCCGTTGCGGAACTGGTGGCCCTGGCCGGGAGGGCACGGAAGGCTGCTCCGGCGATTCATATTCCGACATTGTTGATCCAGGCCAAGGATGACCGGATCGTCCGGTGGCAGGGGGCGCAGCGGTTCTTTGAGAGGCTTGCTTCTTCCGAAAAAGCATTGAAACTATTTGAACCCGGGCATCATAATCTGACCATCGATTTGAATCCCCAAAAACAACAGGTTTTTAACTGGATTTTCGATTTTATATTAAAATAAAAATAGAACTGAAACATATTTTTTTAAATGTTTGCAAATTATCAAGGCGGCGGAGGTTGTGACGTTGACGAAAACGGTAATTTTGGAGAAAGCATTGGAAACTTTTGCGGAAAAAGGGTATTATCGGACAACGATTCAAGAGATCGCGGAACGGGCCGGCTTGAACAAGCGGACGATTTACCGCTGTATCAAAACGAAAGAAGATCTTTTTATGGAGTTATTGAATGCTGCCGCATCATCCAGAAACGAAGAGGTTTTTAAGCAAATTGACATCACCGATGATCTGAAAGAAAAACTCAGCCGGTTTGTGATCAGCCTCATTCGGTTTGCCCGAAACCACCGCCAATATTATCGGATTTTGACCATGGATGTTGTCAGCGATAATCCTGAATTTCTTCGAAAAGTTTCCGAGATTCAACTGGAATTTCGGGAAAAGGTCTACCAAATTTTGCAGGAAGGTGTGCGCCAGGGGCGTTTTAGGGAGGTAAATCCGCTTTTAGCGACCACTTTTTTAAGCAAACTGATCGAAGGGACGTTGTTTATTGCTGAAAATGAGCCCAATTACTCTTCGGATCAGGTGATTTTATCCATGCTCGATTTATTTTGGAACGGATTGGGTAAACGAAATCATTGAAGAGGACAGGATGGCATTTCGACTTGCTGATTTCCATCAAGATGTCTGTAGGTTCCGGCAGGATTTCGGCAGGAATAGCGGTATTAAATAATATTATTTTCTGAGGTGGAACAGGTTGAGAAGGAAGGTTCGAATCCGCGCACTATGGAGTCTCATTTTAATCATGATCGCCGTAATGGGAATGCCGGTTATGGCTGCCAGGGAAGAGTTCTTCCCGATTGAGCAGATTAAACCCGGCTTAACCGGCGTAGGATATACTGTATTTCAGGGAACAAAAATTGAACGTTTTGACGTCAAAGTTATTGGATTGGTTCCGGCGGGTTATGGTGACAACCAATTGATTTTAGTGCGCCTCTCCGGTAAACGACTGGAAGAAAACGGTGGCCTGTCGGCCGGCATGAGCGGCAGTCCGGTCTATATAAAGGGCAAACTCGCCGGTGCGGTCAGTTATGGTTTTCAAAACGCCGATCCGATGTTGGCGCTGCTCACGCCCATCCACTCCATGCTTCGCTTGCTGGATGGAGAGCGGGCGACGGCATTCCGAGCTTATCGGGAATTCGTTCCGGTGGCGACTCCGGTCATCGTCAGCGGTATGGGAAAGCGCGGTTATGAGATGGCCAGCCGGGTTTTGGAAGGCCATCATCTTTCGCCGGTTTTCTTGCCGGGCGGGGCCGGAAAAGCTGGTATGTCCCGTATGGTTTCCGTAAAACCGGGAAGTGCCATTGCGGTACAACTGGTTTCCGGCGACTATCAGGTGTCGGCCATTGGCACGGTGACGTGGACCGGGAAAAATCAGTTCTTAGCGTTCGGGCATCCCTTTATGAATAAAGGGTTGGTAGGATATAACGCGTATCAGGCTCAGGTGTTGCAAACCGTACAGAGCCGGGTGATGTCATTTAAAATGGGGACTGCGTTAAATCCCATCGGCAAAATCGTCCAGGACCGGAATGCGGGCATTGCCGGCGTTTTCGGCCAGCGCCAATCCATGATTGAGGTGGAGGTTGCGGTTCGGGATCGGGATCGGGCTTTGACAAAAACCAGCCGTTTTCAGGTCGTCGACGATGAAACGCTCTATCCCGGCTTGATCGTAGCCGGAGTGATGTCCGCCATGGATCATGCATTAGACCGGGTCGGTGAAGGGACGGCCAAGGTTAAAGTCCGATTGGAAACCTCTGACGGAAAGGACGCCATCGTCCGGACGAATATGTTTTACAGTAAGGATATTGCCGCCTCTTGCCTGAAAGATGTGGCCGAGGCTTTGGAAATGCTCGCGACAAATGAGTTTGTCAAGGTGGATTTGAAATCCGTCCGAGTGGAAGCGGAGATCGAAAAGGTTCAGACAACGGCCCGAATAATCAAACTGGAGACGGAAACGAAAAAAGTTAAACCCGGGGAAAAGGTGGTTTTGGAAGCGATTCTCCATAGTTTCCGGGGAGAAACCTTTAAGGTGCCGCTTCGGCTCACTATTCCGGAAACGTCTGAGCCCGGGAAATTGCTGTTGTCGGTCCACGGAGGTGCAGAGAACGTTCTTATTGAAGAGAAGGAAAGCGGCAGAAAAAAGAATCCTTCCAAACCGGAATATGAACATGCCCGTTCGTTGGAAGAACTGATCGCCGAGTATCTAAAAAAACCCACCAATACTCAATTGGTGTTAGAATATTATCCCCTGTCGTCGGAGGAATCCGGAGAGGATGA
This sequence comes from Bacillota bacterium, assembly GCA_029776595.1. Classification (GTDB taxonomy): domain Bacteria; phylum Bacillota; class UBA4882; order UBA8346; family UBA8346; genus JAKOSX01. Next base: position 4,993 of record JAKOSX010000145.1, read on the forward strand.
AACCGACATTGAACCGGAACGGGTTATTGCGGATACCTCTTATTATATTTTAGGTGAAGCTCAGTTGGTTTTGGAAATCCAATAATACGGTGTTATTTGGGGGGCCTCGATTGCAGCGTTGCTTTGGTAAATGGATATGGGTGGTTGTGGCAATTCTGGCCGTTATCGGAGGATTGTTGCAAACACCTCCGTTTTTTTTAGTCAAAGACGAACAACTTCTCAGCCGGTTCAATGTTCAATTGAAGAAGGTTTTTCTCAAGAACGGGCTGGAATTGAATATTGGGAAAATCCACTGGCAAAAATGGGATACCCTGACGGCTTCCGGCATTCGGCTCCGTGAGGTCGGCGGGCAACAGATTCCGTTTGAGTTGCAACAGTTGACTGTCAAGGTGGATCTGTTGGCCTTGCTCAAAAAGAGGCATCATCCCGAAGCGTCCCTCCGCGAGATTGTCTTGGTGGGTTCCCGGTTTGAGTTGGAACGTTATCAGGATGGGACGTGGAATATCCAGCGCTATTTTTCGGGCGGCGGACGGAAGAGCGAATTTCAAACCGTCATTCGGATCGAAAATGCAACGGTGAATATTCGGGATGCCCGTTATGGGGCGTATCGGGTGTATGGCGTTAACGGAAAGGTCGATCTCCGGGATTATCCTGGCATAAAATGGAACCTTAAAGGAAAAATGGATCTGGAAAAGGGCGTTTCCTGGAGTTCCCAAGGCCAGGCCCATGCTGAAACGAAAGTGGGGATAGGCCAGCTCCGATTTGAGGGGATGCCTGTGGGTGCGGTTGCCTCGCTGATTCCGGCCGGGCGTTCTTACCGGGTGACGTCGGGCCGGGCTGACGGCAGCGTGAAATTCGCTTGGAACTCACGGCAGTTTTGGTTTGATAACGGCGCGTTTACCCTTCGGGATACCCGTGTGTATCTTCCGGGGGTCGCCGATGCATTGCGGATCGAACGGCTAAAGGCGGCGGTTTCGCCGAAAGAAATGCATGTCGATTATGGTAGGATACGTTATAAACAAGCCCGGATGGATTTTTCAGGCGATATTAATGCAGATACGACGGAGATGGCCGCCGATATTTCCCTGCGCCGGTTCGACTTGGCCGATGTGAAACGCTTTTTCCCGCATATAACGCCGTATGCATTGGGGGGAACGGCGGAAGTAAAATTAAAACTCGGCGGCCGTGTGGGAAAACCCGTGTTCAATGGGGAAATCAAACTGTCGGAAGGCGCCTTTGCCGTCATGGAACGGCATATCACCGATATTTCGGGTTATGTGCGAATTGTCAACAACGATCTGCGGATCGATGTTTTTGAAGGCCAATATCAGCAAGGGACCGTCGGAATGTCCGGCAAAGTCATAGATCTTTTCAATCCCCGGTTTGATTTGGCGGTTTACGGGGTGCGGCTGGATCTTACGGAATTGGCCGTCGATTATCCGAAACTGCATTTCGGAAAAGGTGGGGAGACCGATTTCAAAGGCAGAATTGACGGGAATTGGCGGCGTCCGTTGCTTTCCGGTGAGTTGTCCGCAGCCGAAGTGGCTTATGAAGATGTGCGGGTCGATGATGTGAAGCTGAAATTTGCCTGGGACGTACGGGGGAAAATCCTGCAAATTCTGGGTTTGGACGCCGGTATGTACGGAGGGCAGGTCAATATCCGGGGAAATGTTCGGATTGACGAAACAGGAGCGGCATGGGAGTTGTCCGGTAGGGCTACGGAAGTGGATATTGCCCAAACCCCCTGGGCGGAGACCTATTCGGTGGCTGGGAACATTTCGGTTGATGCGATGCTGAAAGGAAGTTGGCAAAAAGGCCAGCCCTTTGACATGGGGACCGTATTTGGCGTCCTCAAAGGGCATCGCCTGGAATATCGCCGGATTGTCTCCGATCAGGCTCAAGCGGTATTTACTTGGGAGAATCAAGGCCTTCAGGTGGATTCGATTCGGATGAATCTTAAAGACGGGCGGGTTTATGGCCACATGTCCTGGCACTCCCGGGAGTTGCAGGCGGATTTAAGTATTGAGGATGTTCGGTTGCGGGATGTATGGGATGCTTCCGGAGACTATTTTGTGGACGGCATTTTCAAAGGGGATATTATCGTCGAGGGTCCGCTGGATAATCTCCACGGTAAAGCCATCGGTAAATTGTCCCAAGTTCAGTGGAAATCGCGAACCGTCGGTGATATCAGCGGAGAGATAATGTATAAAGACGGACGGTTTGACATTGCATTGGTG
>JAKOSX010000146.1 GCA_029776595.1 Bacillota bacterium
AAAACCCCAACCTGTTAACTAGAAACAGTTGCCTCTTTGTGGGGTCATGAACACCTTTGGCTCATCCAGTCCTTGTAACTTATATTGGTTTTTGAATAGTAAAGATCATAAAACTCGAAACTGGAGCCGCTGCTTAGCGGCGATACAACCAGATCCAAATGATTGAAATAAACATAAAACGTATTGATGGACTTGTTCAATACGGTATTGATCCGAAAATCCCGGACAACTTCATAGAGGAAGTAAGGGATGATATCTTCGGGGCCATCCGCATCCAGAAGCTGGTTCACCTTGGAATCCAAAGCGATCTGATTGCACAGTCGGATGACTTCGTGGTTAACGGCATCCAATTCTTTTTGAAGACGGCTTAAGAAAATCGTATTGGATTTGCTGATCTGCTTCTCAAGGACTTTGGCATTTTGGGTAAATATCAGCGTTGTAATCACCAGAGGCAAGGTCAAGATAACCAGATAGGACAACAACCATGTCAACAAAACCCGGTGTTTTTTTAAAAAACGCAGTGAAAACATGCCCTGACACCTCTTCAAAATTCGATAAGCCCGGCGTGTGAATTATCGAAGACCGAAAAACTCTTTCAACGCTTTCGTTCCCTGTTTGTCGATTTTGAAATTACGGTTAACGCATACATGTTTGGTGAAACCGGTCGCCAAGACCTTTCCGGTTTCCACATTCCGAACGGTATATGTAAAAACGAACTCCGCCCCGGATTGAGGCTCCAACACCGTTTCCACTGCAACCAAATCATCGTAAAATGCGGGGCTCAGGTATTTGCATCCGCTTTCCACCAGCGGCAACAGCCATCCTTTCGCTTCGCATTCCTTATAAGGCAAATGATGTTCACGCATCCATTCGGTACGGGCGGCTTCAAACCAGATTAAATAGACCGAATGGTGGACAATGCCCATACTATCCGTCTCTTGATACCGGACGCGAAACTGTACGGTTGACAAAATATTCCCTCCTGTATGGATATAAATTTCCACCAAATAATATTATCCGTTGATTCCGTTTCTACCTTCCCATCGTCAATAAAACAACAAAATTTATTGAATAGCCTCTTCTATCGGCAGATTTTATCGAATTTTTGCCTCCCAGCAAATGGTTAAAGAACCCACCCAAAGATGCCGATAGATTTAATAAGGAGTGAACAGGATAATGAGCATAATCACTAAAAATCTTAAAATCAATGAAATGAATCCGCGTAAACGGCTTATCGTTTACGTCTTCCTGATCACGCTCTTTGTCAATGCCGTTATCGTCATTTTCAACTTCCTCTTCACGTGCTTGGGGTATTATCGGATTTAACCGGCTATTTCTGGTTTGAACGTCATCGAGCCAAGCAAAAACCCTCAACATACGTTGAGGGTTTAAATGTTTTCGGGTTCACTTTATTCTCCATTGCCCTTCCGATCCAAACTCCGGTACTGTATGGCTTCCGCCACGTGGCCGATGCGGATCAGTTCTTCCCCGGCCAGATCCGCTATGGTCCGAGACAATTTCAAGATACGGTAGTATGCCCTGGCGCTCAGGGAGTACCGTTGCACCGCCTGCCGGAGCAGGCTCCGGCTTTCCGCATCCACCGGACAATATTCTTTTATATCCCTGCTGCTCATTTGCGCATTGCAAAAATACTCTTTTCCCTGAAACCGTTGTTGCTGAATGCGACGGGCCTGTTCCACCCGCTTCCGGATGGCCTCCGACGATTCTCCGGTTTGCAGGCCGTCATACTCAAACTCCTGCAACCTGGGGACTTCGATTTGGAGATCAAACCGGTCCAGCAACGGGCCGGAGATCCTGCTCTGATAGCGGTGAATTTGAACCGGACTGCAACTGCAGGCTTTATACGGATCCCCGTAAAACCCGCAAGGGCACGGATTCATCGCAGCCGTCAGCATAAACCGGGCCGGATACGTCAAGGTGGTGGCCGCCCGGGCAATGCTCACCCGGCCGTCTTCCAAGGGCTGGCGAAGCACCTCCAGAACTTCCCGTGAAAATTCCGGCAATTCGTCAAGGAACAACACGCCGTTATGGGCTAGGGTCACCTCGCCCGGCCGGGGAATCCTCCCACCGCCGATCAACCCAGCCGGACTGGTGGTGTGATGGGGTGATCGAAACGGCCGTCTGCGAATCAAGGATACCCCCGGCGGCAGCATCCCGGCAACACTGTATATTTTGGTGATTTCCACGGCTTCTTCGGTACACAGGGACGGCAAAATGCCGGGAAGGCGCCGTGCCAACATGGTCTTACCGGAACCCGGAGGCCCGATCATCAACAAATTATGGCCGCCGGCAGCGGCGACCTCCAAGGCCCGTTTCGCCTGTTCCTGCCCCTTGACATCCGCCAAATCCTCATCGATGCCGACTGCAGCCGCTTCTTCCGGCAACCGTTGAAGCACCGATAAGTCCGGTTCCCATGTCCCGTTCAAAAAACCGCATACCTGATTCAAATTTTCCACCGGAATCGGGCGAATCCCGTCCACGATCATGACTTCCCTGAGATTGGCCGCAGGAAGCACCATTTGTTTCCATCCCGCCTCCCGCGCAGCCAAAGCCATCACCAACATGCCGTTGACAGGACGGACGCTGCCGTCCAGCGCTAATTCCCCGACGAAGACCGTTTCTTGGATCTTCTCCAGGTTAATCTCATTTTTTGCGGCTAAAATGCCAACAGCTATCGGTAAATCAAAACCGGAGCCTTCCTTTTTTATGTTGGCAGGTGCCAAATTCACCGTGATCCGGTGAAAATGAAACTCCAGGCCGGAGTTTTTAATCGCAGCCCGCACCCGATCCCGGGCCTCCCGAACGGCCAAATCCGGTAACCCGACAATATCGAAACTGGGCACGCCGCCGCCTAAATCCACTTCTATTTGAACCGGATATCCGTCGATTCCGGCATACGCCAAACCGATGATTTTAGCCAGCACCTTGTTCCCTCCGTCAGAAGAAAGCGTTTTTCAACAAAGTGATCCGGTAATCTTTGGGCGATATATAGTCGATGGATACGATATCAAACCGGACCGGGGGCTCGTCCAAATTGTGGCGGCTGAGATAATAGAGAGCGGTTTTGGTCATGCGCCGTTGTTTCTCGCGGGAGACGGCAAAATAACCGCTGCCGAAAGGGGATTGGCTTTTTCTGGTCTTCACCTCGACAAAGCACCATATCTGCCGCTCCCGACAAACCAGATCCACTTCTCCGTATGGGCAGCGGTATTTGAAAGCAACGATCCGGTATCCCCGCTCTTCAAGATAACGGGCCGCGATCCTCTCGCCCCAATCGCCAATATCCTTTTTACCCATCACTTTGTTCATAAACGGTAAATTCGGTATTTATTGGTAATTTCCTGCAATCACCCGGCAAAATAGATGAATTTTCCTCTCCAAATGGATCCCCGGCACCAAACCGGCATAACCAATAAAAAAGACCGGTGACCCGGTCATAACGGCATGCGAATATGGCGCACTAAAAAATTAAGACTCCCACCGGGAGTCTGTACTTCGACTGTATGGGCGACTTTCTGAGCCAGCAGCCCCAGCCCCACCGGTGATATATATGACGTGGTCCCCAAATTGCTTTGTTTGTTGAAAGGATGGGTAATCTTATAGCAAAAAACCTCTTGTGTGCGTTGTTCGACAACCTCCACCTCGGAATTGATCAAAACCAAAGAAATTTCAGCCGGACCATTGCAAGCGGCGTCATCAACCTTCACCTTGGAAAGATAGTCCTCCACCGCGGCAATATAGCCGTCCATCGCTTTTCGGACTTTTTCCCGTTCAGGGGAAGCATAGGGAAATAAGGATAAAATCTCTTCCCGTTCCTCTTCCAGAACAACCAAATCCCGAACCACTCTTTCAAAGGTTTGCCTGTTGATGACATCGGTTACATGTTCCATGACCCTGCCCCTTTCAAATAACATTAAATGGGAAAACCCCGACTAAACGATAAGGCACCTCGTTTTTTGCAAAACGAAATGCCTGGAATCAGTGTAACATAATTTCTATCCATTGTCAACTCTGGTACACATTTCCATTTAATGGATTTTTTCTTTCAGTTCCAATCAGTCCTCCGTATCCTGTCCCATCCTTCGGTCCACGCTCCAAATAAACGCCAAAATCGTGGCGACCAACCGATAGGTCTCTTCGGGTATCGGCGTCCCCGGGACCAGCGCCGCCAAAATCCGGGCCAACTCCGGATCCGGATGGGTTGGTACTCCGGCTTCGTCAGCCAGTTTCACGATCCTCTCAGCAATATCCCCTTGGCCCGAAGCTACCACCACAGGCGCAGTATCCCGGCCCGGACGATACCGAAGAGCCGCGGCATAACGAACCGGTTTTTTCCGGCGGGTTACATCCATACGTCCACCCCTTCCGGTAGGGCCGCTGAAGTTGTCACCGTTTCGACCTCTATTTTCGCCTGTGTTCCGATGACTTTCCGCAAATCCGCCATCTGTTCAACAAAGAATTGCCGTATCTCCTCCGTCTCCACCTGAAAACGGATATGGGGAGGCCGATACGGCGAAAGCGTCGCAGCCAGTGCGATCTCCCCCAAATGTTCCGTGGGGATCAGGACGTGAACGGTCTGTTCCCTTACGGTCCCGGCGTTCCTTTGCTTTTCTTCCCAATGAACGACGCATTCGCGGATTTTGTCCCCGGCCATACGGACCAGAAACGGAAAAGCCCCGTAATGGACTGCCGATGCCTCATCCCCGGCGGCCCTCTTTTCGCTCCAGGTCGCCGGATGGCTAAGCAAATCGGCCAACGTTTTCCATCGGCCTTTCCTTTCATCACCGGATGCTTCGCGCGTCACCTCGGTTTCCGGTTGAACATGGGCTGCCGCTTGCCCGTTCTCGCGGAAGACCATGGCCGCCTTGGCAAAACCATTCCCTTCCCGGACATCGGCACTGTTTTTCCATAAACGCCACAGAGCGCCTGTCAACGTGTCAGGATCTCCTTCCGGATTTAAGGCCGCACTCTTATCCAAGAGGCCCATTGCATTCAATTGATTCCACAGGTTCTCCCTCAGGCGTTTATCCTGATGTAGCCAGGCAAGGAGATAGCCGCCCAGGGACGGAGGCAACCCGCGGGCCAGCATAAATGCAGCCACCTTCAATTCGGGAGTCAAAGGAAGCTTTAACTGAAGTTCGGATAATAACCGGTTCAGCGCAACCAAATTTTCCTTGTCTGCCGACAGGCCCTGTTCCTTAAGAACGTGGGCCAACACATGATCCTTCGGGAAAAACCCTTCCAAAGCCCGGCCTTCGCTGAGGTTCGCCAAAGGTTTAAGTTCGATCCGCTGCCCGTCCGCCACCCGAACGCGAAAAACAAAAACCGATCCGGCTTCCGGAGGCTTTCCATCAACCTTGGCCCGGACTGTCTCTCCCCCCATGTTCAGCAAGACTTCGGCAGCCGTCGCCCGGATTATTTTGGCGACAATTCTCTGCCCGTCCTTCCACTGGTGTTGCAACTGGGAAGGAAGATTCTGTAATTGAATATACACTCCGGGTTGCTCGATCCTCACTTACGTTCCTTCTTCCTCAAATAAACTCAACGTCTCGTCGACTTTCTTCGGTTCCAACCGGAAAGACCGCCGGTGGATGGGAGAAGGCCCCAAAGCGGCCAGCGCTTCATAATGTTGCCGGGTAGGATAGCCTTTATGTTGGGCGAAGCCGTAACCCGGATAGAGGCGGTCGTAATCCTCCATCAACCGGTCCCGGGTATATTTGGCAATGACCGAAGCCGCCGCAATGGCCACCGAACGGGCATCGCCGTAAATCAAGCTTTTTTGGGGAATATCCGTGTCCGGGACTACCAAAGCATCTACCAGCAAATAATCGGGAGCCATGGGCAATTCCGCCAATGCTTTGCGCATGGCGATACGTGAAGCCTGATAAATATTGACCCGGTCAATTTCATCCGGTTCGACCACGCCGATGCCGTACTCCCAATCTCCACAGGTTAAAATTTTATAAAATTTCTCCCGCTGTTTTTCCGTCAACTGTTTGGAATCCGTCAATCCCTCCAGCTTAAAATGGGGTTCGATGACAAACGCCGCAGCGACCACCGGACCGGCCAAGGGGCCTCGGCCCGCCTCGTCCAAGCCGGCGATACGCTTGTACCCCGACGCCCAGCCCAACTGTTCCTCGGCCATCCGTTCTTCCCATGGAAGCGTTTTCAGTTGTTGATAGGCTTGTCTTCCCATAGCATAAATCCATTCTATAAGGATGATTAAAATTTACTGTTTTGGAAATCTTTTAGTTAAGGATCATTATTTGCATGAAGGAAATATGATAAAAAAGCCGAAAATTACTTACATTGGTTCCCTAACTGATGACAAAAGAGCATTGGGTTTCGACGATGCTCTGAAGGAGGCTTCCGTGAAACATCATCCCAATTTCGAAAAACTGCTACGCAACGGACTCAGCATCGTTTTGATATTAACCCTAATCAGTTCCGGGATCTTACTCTTTAACTCTTTCCGGGGGAATCAAACCTCCGTTTATCAAAGCCTGGACTTCCGCGCCTTTGGCTTGGCGTTACTGGCCTTACTGGCTTCCTGGGCCATCGAAACCGTCCGCATTTGGCTGATTGCCAATGGCTTGGGCGATACTATTTCATTGCGGAAGATTTTCAACATTAACCTGGCGACGACATTTATCGGGAATATTACGCCTTTCTCCTCCGGCGGCGTTCCCACCCAAATTTATCTGTTATGCCAAAACGGCATTCAACCCGGTAAATCCAGCGCCATCGTCACCTTGCGGGTGATTTTGACCACATTGCTTTTTACCCTGGTCGCACCGGTATTATTCATTTTTTACCGGGCCAGTTTTTCCGTGGGATTGTTACGGCAAGTCACCACCGTTGCCATTCCCGTTTCGGTTCTCGTTTCAGTTTTGCTGATTACTTTCATCATCAAGCCAAAACTGGCCAAACCGGTGTTGACTTTTCCGTTGAAATTCATCAAATCCGAACGCTGGCTGTCCAAAATCAACCCTTATCTCCAGAAATTCCTGGATGAGGTCGAGATTTTTCACCAATCCGTCAGACAGTTCCGGAAAGGATACAATCTGATTCTCGCAATTCTTGCTACCTTATTGTATTGGGTCTGTTTCTTTGCCATTGCGCCGTGTCTAATCTCTGCATTTGGACTGGATGGCGAAGGGATCTTCTTCAAAAGCGTCCTGATTCAATTCATTTTAATCTTTATCATCTCTTACCTTCCGGTCCCTGGAGGAAGCGGCGTCATGGAATTGGGTTTCTTTTCGATGTTCGCCTTTATTCCCGCTCAGATCCGGGCTGCCCTCATTCTGATTTGGCGTCTGCTAAGCTACCACCTGGCCACCTTTGTCGGTGGCGTGATTCTCTTAAAACTCATTCATCGGACTGAACGTCGGCCTCCGGAGGTAACTCGAGGCTGATCCGACCCAAGCGGCCGTTACGGAACTCCTGTAGGAGACTGGTAACGGCCCGATTTATATCCAGGCCTCCGCCTTTCACCCGAAAGCCCCGCTTTTCCGCATACCAGTTGAGTGCCAAGTCCATGTCTTCAAAAACCAGCCCCGCGGCTTGCCAGCCGAACAGCTGCTCGCCGAAATTCTCCAGCAAAAATATGGCCATATCATAGGTGGGCGCGATCTCTTCACGGATGGTCCCGATTAAGGCCAGTTTCATCCCGGCTTCCTGATCCACGATTTTCGGAGGCAACAATCCGGGAGTATCCAGGATCTCAATCCCTTTTTTCTTTATCCATTGTTTTCCACGGGTAATCCCGGGCATATTCCCGGTTTTAGCCGTACCGGTTCCCAGCAGCCGGTTCAGAATGGAAGACTTGCCCACATTGGGAATGCCAACGACGCCCGCCCGAACCGAACGGCGGATTCCCTTCGGCACAAACTCCCGTCCCAACACCTCCCAAATCCGTTCCACACCGGAACCGTTCCGACCGTTCACTTCGATGATCGGAACGCCCCCAGCATTAAACCAACGGACCCATGCTTCGGTGACAACAGGATCGGCCAGGTCGATTTTGTTCAATAAAACAATATTGGGACGACGTTTTAATATCGGTTCCAAGTCGGAATTATGACTGATCAGCGGCAGCCGGGCATC
>JAKOSX010000147.1 GCA_029776595.1 Bacillota bacterium
CAGATACTCCGGATGATGGGTTTTGGGATATGGGCTCTTTTTTCGCAACAACACTTCTTCCGGAAGAAGGTCCTGAACCGCCTGGCGCAGGATCCCTTTTTCACGGCCGCCGTAACATTTCCATTCCCAAGGAATATTCCATACATATTCCACCAGCCGGTGATCGCAGAACGGCACCCGGACTTCCAAGCCGCTCGCCATGCTCATCCGATCTTTCCGTTCAAGCAGCATCACCATAAACCAGTTCAGGTTGAGATAAAACAACTCCCGCCGCCGTGCCTCCGTCGAGGATTCGCCGGGAAGCCGCGGCACGCTTTTAAGCGCCTCACGGTATCTTTCATTAATATAATCGGCTAATTTTAACTTTTTATTAACATTTTTTTGACAAAAGACTTTCCCACATCTGATAAGCCGTTGACCAGGGGAAAGAATTTCCGTAGACCCGCTCCGGATGATGGAACCAAGGATATCCTCCAAAAACCTCATCCGCACATTCACCGGACAGCGCAACCGTCACGCATTCTTTCACCTTCCGGCAAAACAGCCACAACGAGGAATCAATGTCTCCCATTCCCGGTACGTCCCGGGCTAAAACAGCCGGTTCCAGAGCATCGGCCAATTCTTTCTGCCCCAGTTCGATCCAATGGGCTTCGCTCCCGATGACCTGAACCATCCGTTCAATCCAGGGCCGATCCGCATTAGGTTGGAATTCGCTGCTTCGAAAATATTGGTCATTGCCTTGATAATCCAAGGAAAAAGTGGGAAGCCGAACCCCTTTCTCATTCATCAGCCGCCTGGCTGCAATCGCAGCAATGATACTGGAGTCCAATCCGCCGGATAAAAAGGATCCGATAGGCACATCGGAAACCAATTGCCGTTCCACGGCGTCAATCACCAAATACCGGACTTTCTCCACCGTGGTTTGAAAATTATCTTCATGGGGCTTGCTTTCCAACTGCCAATATCGCTCGACCCGGACTTTCCCATTGCAAAATTCCAGCCAGTATCCTGGCGGCAATTCCCGAATGCCCCGGAAAATCCCGCTGCCCGGCGTACGGGCCGGCCCCAAACCGAAGACTTCGGCAAGGCCTTCCGCATCGATCTCCGGCTTCACCATATCGTTGGCGATCAATGCCTTTATCTCCGACGCGAACAATAACGCTCCTTCCCGCTCCGTATAGAAAAGAGGTTTTACACCCATCCGGTCCCGGGCCAAAAACAACTTTTGCTCCGCCTCATCCCATACACCGAATGCGAATATACCGTTGAAATATTGCAAACAATCCCTTCCCCACTCGATATATGCCACAAGCAACACTTCCGTGTCGGAATAGGAGAAAAACCGATGGCCTCTTTTCTCCAATTCCTCTCTGATTTCAGCAGTATTGTACAGTTCGCCGTTGTAGGTCAATACGTAAGTTCTGCCCGCATGTTGCCGAATCATCGGCTGTTTCCCGCCCTCAGGGTCTACCACCGTCAGGCGCCGATGGCCGATAGCCGCTCCCGCCGTAACCCAATAGCCCTCCGCATCGGGGCCCCGAACCGCCAATTGTTGACACATCCTTTCCAATACCGGCCGATGTTCCTTCAAATCCAACCGATGGTCAATCCAGCCTACAATACCGCACATACCCTTCTTCCTCCCGCTGACTTACTGAACACTATATTTTATGTGCTACCCCCTGATTTCTGTCATTTGTTTGTTAAATATCCGGTTAAATTTAAAGGGACATGCTTATCTTTTTAACATTTAGCGATAAAAAAAGCGCCTTTCGGCGCTTTCACACTATCCTTCATTCATATCTCCTATATCAACATCAATTCCAACAATTCTCTTTCCAAACGTTGAACCGCTTCGCTTCCATGCCGCCCTTCCCGGGGGATGTCAATCGTATAACACCGTTTGATGCGGGCCGGTTTCTCATCGAGAAGAATCACCCGATCTCCCAAATACACCGCTTCATGCAAATCATGGGTCACCGCAACCACCGTCCGGGGTTCTGAAATCCAAATCCGGACAAAGTCCTCCATCAAACGGTAACGGATTTTCAAATCCAAGGACTTAAACGGTTCATCCATCAATAGCAGCGGCGCCGGAAAAGCAAAGGCCCGGGCCATGGCCGCCCGCTGTTTCAATCCTCCGCTTAATTGGCCGGGATAAAAATCCGCATAATCTTCCATCCCAACCTTGCTCAAATACCGTCGGACTTCCTCTTCCACCCGTTCCTTTTCCAATACATCCCGAAGAGGGAGCCCCACATTGTCCCGGACATTTAACCACGGAAGCAGTCGGGGCTCTTGAAAGAGATAACTCACCCGATCGCGGGTAACCAGCCCTTGATCCGGCTGAATCAGTCCGGCCAATATGTTGAGCAGCGTGGTTTTTCCGCAACCGGACGGGCCAATCAACACCGTAATCCGGTCCTTGGGGATACTCAAGGTAAAATCGTCCAGGACCGTCAACGACCCGTAACGTTTCGAAATATGTTCCAGTTTATACATGCCGGTTTCCCTTCCGCGTCTCTTCCTGTTTTCGGCTGACGGCTCTCACTGCATAATCGAAACACAAACCGATTGCAATAACCACCAGACTCCAGGCAAACACCTTATCGGTTTCCAAATAGACTCTGGCCGTATCCATTTGAGTCCCAATGCCCGTTCTCGGATAGGCAAACACTTCCGCAGCAATCAGGACTTTCCAGGTAATACCCAGCCCGGCGGCGATGCCAGCTGCGAGGTATGAGGCCACCGACGGCAGATAAAGTACAGTCAGACGCCGCAATTTACCCACATGAAAAACCGTCACCATCTCCAGTAGCTCCCTGTCAATATTGCGTACCCCTTCGATCACGTTTTGGGCGATTATCGGAAAAACCACCAGAAAGATGACGAAAAGGGTGACCCAGTCTCCTTTAAACCAGATCAATGCCAGCACGATAAAAGCCATGGACGGAGTGCTGCGGAGCACTACGATGAGAGGCCGGAATAAAGCTTCCAGTGTCGGAAAGATGCCCGCCACCAACCCCACCGCCGTCCCAACGGCCAAAGAAAGCAGGAAACCGGCTAGCCCCCGCAATAAAGTGGCTCCCACATGACACCAAAAATTCGGCTCGCAAATCATCGTCGCCAAGCGACTGAAAACAGCCGACGGACCCGGTAAAATCACAGGCAGGCCAACTCTGAGGGCAGCGATATGCCAAAGGATCGCCACCCCCGCCAGGGCAGCTGTCCCCAGCCATAGATTACGGGCGGTAGTAGAAATTTTCATCGGGCAATTTTCCTCCAACCGCCTGAGGCATCACCTCATACAAACGGCTTAAAAACATCTGTACTTCATTGCGGACGGTATAAGCGTCGCTGTATTTCAGATTGCACCGCACCAAGCCTTTTTCCACTGATACCCGGGAGAGCGATACATATTTCTCCGCCAGAACTCCCCCTTTTTCCCGATTTTGTTCCAACCAGCTGATACTTTTGGCTAGCTCCCTGGAGAACGCCTGAACCCGCTCCGGATATTCCTTGGCAAACTGTTTCCGTACCACTACGCATGTCTGGGGATACAGAGGCTGTGTTTTTTCAATTCTGCCCCACTCTTTCTGAAAATCGAGCAAGACCTGAATCTGCGAAGAATGCTCCAGCACTTCGGTGACCCACGGTTCCGGAATGACCGCCAACGGAGCCTTCCCGGCGATCACCAGATGCGCCAGTTCTGCCGGGCTGGCTACATAAGTGATGTGAAGATCTGCATCCGGTCTCAGCCCGTTCTTTTGGCAGAGATATTGAAACAACAGATCCGGAACGGCTCCCTTGCCGCCGATAAATACTTCTTTCCCCTTTAAATCCGTCCATTTCTTGATGTTTCGATCCTGGCCGGTCACATACAACACACCCCAGCCGATGATCGAAGAGATCTGGATCCCGGTGCCCCGGTTGTATAAAATCGCTGCCGTATTGGAAGGCAGAGCCGCAATGTCCGCTTCGCCGGTGACCAGTTTTCCGATGAGCTGATCCGGGCTTTTATATACCTGAAATTGATAATTCACCCCGTCAATCACCGGCTGGTCCATCATCCGGACCATCGCCAGGCCGGTATTTCCCGACAAAGCCAGCACCCGTACAGGAGCAGGTTCCGTCCCCATGGAAAGGCTTCCGGCCAAAAGCATCCCGACAATCATGGCCCATATCATTATCCGACGCATATTCATCACGCTCCCTTATCAATTTGCTTCAGAAGTACTCTATGACAACAGCCTGCGGTCTGAAGGCCGTATTTTCAGACCGTCCCGGATATATTGACGCACCCCGTTCACTGCCGCCAATGCTCCCGAAAGAGTGGTAATCACCGGAATCCCCTGGGCAATGGCAGTGCAACGCATCAGCCGCTCATCGGATTGGCTCCGGGAGTCCGACGGTAAATGGATGAACCATTGGATTTCTCCGTTCTTCATCCGATCCAGAATATGCGGACGCCCTTCACCCAGATTATACACGGATTCGCAATCGATACCGTTTCGCTTCAACAACACCGCTATCTCCTGGGAAGCTGCCAATGTAAAGCCGAGGTCTGCCAATTGTTCCGCCACACCGATGAAAGGCCGCAGATCTTGACTGCGAATACTCAGATAAACCCTGCCCAACACCGGAATCTTTTCACCGACAGCCAATTGCGAACGGATAAAGGCTGTCCCGAAATCGGCATCAATCCCAATCACCATTCCGGTAGAGTGCTTTTCAGTCCCCAAAACCGGATCCATGCCCGGAAAATGTTTGAAGGAGAACACGGCTTCTTTGACGGCCGTCCCGGATATCTGAGGCTTCTCCGACAACCGACCGTCGAGGCTCCCGCCCACTAATATCTTAGCTGCTTCCGCCGCCCAGTCCACTCCGGTAGCCCTGCTGAAAAAGAGCACCATCGCATTGGCTGACGGATCGGCTGAAATGAGATACAATCGGTCGTGTTTCACCGCAAACCGCCATTCAATCCACCCTCGAATCGCCAGGCGTCGGACCATTTCCGCCGCAAAGCGTTCCATTCGGCCGATCAATTCATGATTCAGGCTGTAAGGCGGCGACGAAAACGCACTGTCGCCCGGATGGATGCCTGCCTCCTCAATCTGTTCGGCTACACCGGCTACAACGCAGTTTTTCCCGTCGCCGACACAACCGATCATAACGCCGATGGCCTCAGGCACCAGCGGCTCCGTCAATACCGAATCCACATCCGACCGTGCCAACTCATTGAACATTTGCTCCCATTGGGTTTCATTGTCGATCTGCCTGGCTTGATATACGCCTTCTTTTCTGAGTCTCATCTTAGCCAGGCTCCGCAGGTCATCCGGTTCATTTCCAAGGATCCGGATCCCGCACCGAACCAAAACATCCGCCAGATCCAAAGCCGTTTCGCCACCGTATTGGAGAATAACGCCTTCCACCGACTCCAATCCGGCGATATTCAGGATATCCTCCAATGTCACCGCATCCATGTAAATCCTGTCGAAAGCTTCTTCCAACTCCAGCACCGCCGGAGAAACGGGCGTTAATAAGACAACTCGGTAGCCAGCTTCCCGAAGGCCCCGGGCCGCCCGCATCAGATTCCAGTCATATTCACTTCCATACAGCATACGGTTCACTCCGGCACCGACCACCAAAACGCCGGGAGTTTTCGAAGGCGACCCCGGTTCCGCTTCGCCTGCCGCATAGGTTGTGGTAAACCATTTTCCTGACCCTCTGCCGGCGGCGGTTACCTTTAACCGCCGCGGCTCAATTCCATGCTTTTCACGGGCCTTACGGACATCGGCTTCACTGACCCTCAGCAAATAAGCTAACTGACGGTCCGAGAACCCGGAACGTTTCGCTTTCCACAAAATATCCGGTGGAAGATTGTAAAGAGCGTAGGTGGTCAGTTCTTTCTCCAGCCGGTATAACTCCGCCAACTCGGACAGAAATGCCCGGTTCCATTGGGTTAAAGCCCGAACTTCGTCCAGGTTCATCCCAGACTTAAGGGCCTGACGTATATAAAATAACCGTTGGCTATTGGCGTTAACCAATTTTTCCCTGATTTCCCGGTCGGAAACTTCTTCAAGTTTAGCACTGTAAGGGTCCGCACCGAAACCCAACGGTTCCCCCGCCAAAGCCCGAACGGCTTTTTGAAGGGCCTCCTGTCCGTTCCCGCCGACGGCCAACGCCGTTCCGGCAGACTGAACCACCGATCCCAGCCGATCCTCCGCGCCAAAACGCTGAAAATCAAAGACCGGCAGCGTAACCGCTACCTCATCCTGAACCGAAACTTTTCCGCCGCTCTCATCCGGGAAAATCTCAGCCAACGTATATCCCAACGCCAACTTGGCCGAAGCTTCCGCCGCCTGTGTCCACGGCATCAACCACCGCCAGGCCGGTTGTAGCATTAACCGGGGATGAAGATCCAAGACATAAATGTCATGGCCTTCAGGCTGACAAGCCAGGCGCACATGGAGCGGGCCCGCATAAGCCAATGCTTCGAACAATGGCCTCGCTGCAGCCAGCCAGGCTGTGAACCGGGACTGCAACGCTCCGGAAGGTGTCAGAGCCAAACTGTTCCCCCGATGGACTTCCACCGGTTCGGCCTGCATCCCCAGAGCAATCAGCCGGACCTCCCCCGAAGCTTCACAAAGCAGTTGGACATCCACGGCCTCCCAACCGATGAGCGCTTTTTCAAGAGCCACTTCTTTCAGTGTAGATATGCTCAATCCCTGTTGAATCGCTTCTTCCAGCTCTTCGTGATTATAAACCACGCTACTGCCCAATCCCCCTTGGGAAGCGAACGGACGAACGATCAAAGGAAATTTAAGATCTTTCGCCAACAAAGCAGCTTCCGCGACTTGGGTTATCGTCACGCCCGGCACCAAGGGAAGCCCCGATTCGGCTAATAATTGCCGGAGCGCACCCCGGTTTTGCGCCAGATGATATATTTTGACAGGGATGTCGGTTTTAACGCCTTCGATACCGACCGTATCCACCATCGCTACCGCGGGCAAATCGCCATAGGCAGCCACCAGCAAGTGAGGTTCCTCCCGGACAACAACCTCCCGTATCCTGTCGGCGGCCAGTGGCTCCATATACACCCGATCCACCCACGCCGCATCCGTCGTCAAAGACGCAGATTGATTGTGGAGAACAATCACGTCACAGCCTTCCCGTTTAAAAGTCCGGCAAACTTCCACGACGGCAAAATCTTCATCCGTCCCCCGGCCGATCCGGTAGGGACCCGGCCCTATTACCAACACCCGTTGAATTGCGGTATCTTTTGGCATCCTATCATCCCTTCATATCCATTGATTCACTTTAGACAAAGATTATTCGAGCACATCCGCTGTAATCCTTTTTTTGCTTTACTTGGCCTGCTGCCACAATTCCTCCATTTCGTCGAGGGTTAACTCCTCCAACCTTTTGCCTTTGGAAGCGGCAGCCCGTTCCATATACTCGAACCTGGAAACGAACTTCGCGATGGTACGCCGCAAGGCCAATTCCGAATCGATTTTCAGAAAACGGCCCACATTAACCAAGGAAAACAAAATATCCCCGAATTCATCTTCCAGCCGATCCCAGGCATCCGTATTCGGCTCCGGAATACCGCCTTGGAGAATGGCTTCAAATTCGGCAAATTCTTCTTTCACTTTCTCCAAAGGCCCTTCCAAATTACCCCAATCGAACCCCACTTTGGCCGCTTTGTTTTGCAATTTTTCCGCCCGTTGCAGCCCGGGTAAAGCTTTGGGAACGCC
>JAKOSX010000148.1 GCA_029776595.1 Bacillota bacterium
AGTAATGATCCCTTCGGTCACCAGATCGATCCCTTTTAACTTGCCGGTTGGCGGCAGTTCCGGGTCGAGCCGGCTGAGATCCACCTCGATTTTCTCCCCCAAATACCGGGAAACGATCATACTGGTGGTTCCGCCGCAAACGACCCGCCGACCCGGTTCGGCCATAATCGCTTCGACGATCTTGGGATCATCCGCGGCATTCCGGGGGGGCCCCACCAATAATGTCATGGTTTTGGGCTGCCTGTACCGCAGCGAAAGCACAGTCACATCATCGCCGGGCTGATTGGCATATAACTGGTCGCAGACAGACAGCAACCCTTGGGAAATCTCCGCCGCACTGCTTTCCGCCGGACTGATCCGTTCCAAATATTCGGCCACATTTTCCCATTGCCATCCCAGATTTAACATTTGGCCGATCCCTGCATGGATGACGCCGTCGGATACGGCCACCAAACTATCACCGGGATCCAGACGGAAACGGCTTTCTTTAATCCGCTTGCCGCAAATCTCCACTTCATCAAAGCGGGGATGTTGGACTTTCCCCCGATGTAAATAAAAGATAGACGGATTGTCAAATTGTACGATATATGCTTCACCGTCGGTTTTCACCTGAACAATGGTGAATGTGGAATACGCCAGATTGCGCTTTTGACAGACCGGCAACGTATTGGTGATGGTTTCGACCACTTCTTCAAGGGTTGTGCCTTTATCGAGCATGGTAACGATGATTTTCGCGGTCATCTTCGATAAAATATTGGCTTTCACTCCGCTGCCGAGGCCATCCGCCAATACCGCCACCACATAATCGGGGGTCTTCAACACTTCCACATTGTCGCCGCATAATTCTTCCCCGTATTTGGAAAGGCTGGCCCATCCTGTGTCAATGATGCATTTCATCGTCCTTTCCCTGCCTCGTTTTGGATTAACTTCATCAACTTGGTCAACTGGACCTTGGTCTCAGCGGTGGTCTCGCCAAGCAGACCGGCGATCTCCTGAGCCACCCGCATCTGCTTGTCGATGACTTCCTGGGCTTTGGCCAAAGTCTCCTCCGTCACCCGGTCCAGCCGCTCCCGCTGCTGTTTCTCCCGGGTAATATCGGCGAAGATTCCGATAATCACATCTTCCTTTTCCACATAAAAAATGGCTTGCCAGGCTACCAGACCGTACGCCGGGAAACTGACTTCCCCGGTGATCAACTCCTTGGTGACATAGGCTTCATTAAAATAAAAAGGATCAAAAATCGTCGAAAGTTGGGCCCCAACCACCTTCTCCTGCTTACAGCTAAATTTGAGTTCGGCTGCAGGATTGACCTCCAGGATTCGCAGCTCTTTATCCACCACAAAAATGGCATTGGGCGTCATTTGGCAGATCACATTGGCTTTGGACTCCGCCTTCTCCCGCATATAGGGGATACACATATCCACCTCAGCCATGCCTTTGGCCACGGCCACCGCCTTCTCCCGGCAGGAATTATAGCCGCAGGCGCCGCAGTTCAGCTCGTCTTCGGCTGTATATTTGCCGGTACGGGACAAAATCTCCCGAATCTCTTCTTCGGTCGGCTCGGCATCCTCGAAATAAGGGAAAAATTCCCGCCCCAACTCCGGTTTGTCCGTTGGTTCCGCGGTCTTCGAAACACTGGCCTCCTCCACATAGTTCAGCAATTGCTGGCGACGTTGATATAACCCCAGGCGACCGGGCATCCCCGGCCCTGACAGACAGCCGCCCCGGCAGGCCAGCAGCTCCACAAGCTTCAGATTGTTCTCTTCCGGATTAAAATGCTCTAAAAATTCGATGGTTTCATCCAGCCCGTCGATGGAAATCACTGCTTTGGCCAAAAGGTCAGTGCTTAAGCTGGCTGTTTTCGCCAGACCGCCGGGTGCCGGAAAATTGCGGGCCAAATGAATATCATGGTCGGTAACCGGCAACTCTTCCATCCGTTTCAAATCAAGACGGAACTGTTCAAAGAGAGTTTCCAGCTCTTGAAAACTCAGGACTGCATCCACTTCCTCAAAATGATGGCCTTCTTCTTTTTTAGCGATGCAGGGCCCGATAAAAACCACCTTGGTATCAGCCCCGTATTTCGATTTCAACATCCGGGCATGCGCTACCATCGGCGAAACAACCCGCGCCAGATAAGGAAGCTTTTCCGGATAATAGCGTTCGATCAATTTCACAATCGCCGGGCAACAGCTGGCAATCACCGGATGGCCGGAATTGGAGGCCAACTCCGCATGTTTTCTGGCAACATGCTCAGCCCCTGCCGCTGTCTCCTCCACATAATCAAAACCCATAGCCTTCAATGCGGCAAACACTTGCCCGGGCCGGACCCCTTCGAAGGCCGAGACAAAGGAAGGTGCCAAGCTGACTGCCACCTTCGATTGGGACTCTAAAAATCCAAGAACGGGTTCCATACCGCTCTCGACTTTCTTCGCTTGCTGCGGGCAAACGATGACGCAACGTCCGTCGCCGATACACCGCTCGGCCACAACTTCCGCATGGTTGTGAATGACCCGGATCGCTTTCACCGGGCAATGCCGGACACACTTGTAACAATCCCGGCAACTCGCTTCAATGGTGGAGATTACGCTCATCGTTTCACCCCAATCAAAAGAA
>JAKOSX010000149.1 GCA_029776595.1 Bacillota bacterium
AATCCGGTCGTCATTAACGATGCAAATGCTGCAACCAGAACATAAGATAAGTATTTTTTGAATGTTTCGTTCATGACCATTCCTCCTGTCTGAATATTTGCATAGAAAAAGCCAATAGCTGCATAAATGTGTATAGTATTAAATCTCTTTTTTAGATTTGAAACGGGCAAATAAAAAAAAAGTTCCCTGAAATGAATTAATTTTACAAGCAAAAAGGAGGAATTTGCCATGATAGGTTGAATATATACTTAAATTTCCATGCAAATACCACCGGATATCCGGTAATGATTCATCAAGAGACCATCGAAAGGAATCAAAAAACTTGGCATTAAGTATGACCGGCTATGGTCGCGGGGTAAAATCCACCGCCGACTATTGTATCACTATCGACATAAAATCGGTAAATCATCGATATCTGGATATAAATTTTCGGATTCCGAAAAATTATGCATATTTGGAAGACAAGCTCCGGCGGGATCTGACACAATTTGTATCCCGAGGGAAAATTGATGTCTCCGTTAATATCGAGTCATTCTTAGATAACCGGATACAGATCAATTTGAACCATTCCGTGGTCGCCGCTTATCTTTCATCTGCCGCTGAATTAAAAGGAATGTATGCCGTTCCCGGCGAATTGGATTTACAAACCCTTGTAAAATTACCGGAAGTTTTTGAACTGACCCCCGTTGAAGAAGATCAGGAGACGGTCAGTCAGATCGCTTCCGAAGCATTGAACGAGGCGATGAACGCTCTTTTGGCAATGCGACGCAGGGAAGGAGAAAAACTTGTCGAAGATTTTATCCAACGGATTGGCAGTTTGAGCCATTTACGCCAACGGTTGGCCCAATGGGCACCTTCCGTGGTTGAACTATATCGGGAAAGATTGACCAAACGGATACAGGAATTAACCGGCGGGATAGAAGTAGACCCGAACCGGATTGCCGTGGAAATTGCGCTTTTTGCGGATCGATCCGACATTAATGAAGAATTGGTGAGGATCGAAAGCCATCTGCAACAGTTTACCCATGCTCTCAACCTTGACGAACCGATAGGAC
This sequence comes from Bacillota bacterium, assembly GCA_029776595.1. Lineage (GTDB taxonomy): Bacteria > Bacillota > UBA4882 > UBA8346 > UBA8346 > JAKOSX01. Next base: position 1,056 of record JAKOSX010000149.1, read on the forward strand.
GGAAGCTCGATTTTTTGATTCAGGAATTAAACCGGGAGATCAACACGATTGGCTCTAAAGCCAATGATTTACAGATATCACAGATCGTCATCGAGTTTAAAGCGGAATTGGAAAAATTGAGAGAGCAAGTTCAAAATATCGAATAGAAGGGGAGGTGAGAAAGCATGGCATTACCGAAGCTTTCCTTGGAGGAGAAGAAAAAGGCTCTTAAGAAGGCGCAGGAAGTCCGCAGCAAACGGGCACAAATTCGTCAAAACTTGAAGAGCGGTAAAACAACCATCAGGGAATTGTTGGCGAACATTGACGATGAAGTCATCGCCAAAATGAGAGTTGTTTACATGCTGGAATCATTACCGCGCATTGGTAAAGTGAAAACCAAAAAAATCATGTCCGATATCGGTATTGATGAGACCCGGCGTATCCAGGGCCTTGGCAATCGTCAAAAGCAAGCTCTGATCGAACGTCTCGGCAACAATTAAGAAGGGAGGCCCTTACCGCTGTAATGGATATCAAATTAATTAACATCGGTTTTGGCAATATTGTCTCTGCAAACCGGATCGTTGCTATCGTCAGTCCGGAATCGTCGCCGATCAAACGGATTATCCAGGAAAGCCGTGATAAAGGGATGCTGATTGACGCAACCTATGGTCGGCGGACCCGGGCGGTGATTATTACCGACAGCGATCACGTGATATTGTCTGCCGTTCAACCAGAAACTGTCGCTCATCGAATCATCAGTAAAGATACACCGGTAGAAGCAGAGGAGTAGGGGTCTCTTTCATGCAAGAAGGTTTATTAATTGTTATTTCGGGTCCTTCGGGTGTAGGGAAAAATACGATTATTTCCAATCTGTTTTCCAAGTTGCCGAATTTGAGTTACTCAATTTCGGCAACTACCCGAAGTCCCAGACCCAATGAAGTTCATGGTAAACATTACTATTTTATGGCGGAAGCTGATTTTTTAAAAAAAATCGCTGCCGCTGAATTTTTGGAATGGGCAAAAGTCTATCAATATTATTATGGGACGCTCAAAGCGGAAGTGATGGGGAAATTATGCGCCGGACAGGATGTCATCTTGGATGTGGATGTCCAGGGTGCACTTCAGATCAAAAAATCATTCCCCAAAGCGGTGTTGATCTTTTTAGCGCCACCGTCTCTTAAGGCATTGCGGGAACGGCTGATTGGAAGGCAGACCGAAAGTGACCAACAAATCGAAGAACGATTAAAATATATTTCAACTGAATTTCAACATGCCCCCGAATATGATTATTTTATAATAAATCACGAAATCGACTTGACATGTTCGAAAATTGAATGTATTATACAGGCTGAGAAATGCAGAACAATCCGATTGGAATCGGGTTGTATGGATAAAATATTGCGTGAGGTATAATCGAACAGAGGGGGAAAATCATTGATTTATCCATCGTTGGACGAACTTATTCGGCACGTCGACAGCCGTTATACGTTGGTTATCGCTGCCGCCAAACGAGCCAGGCAAATTCTCGAAGAAAATAACGAAAACAACGAAGAGCAGAAAGAGAAAGCCGTATCTCGGGCATTGAGAGAGATTGATGCGGGGAAAATCATGGTCGAACGTACTAAAACCGGGATAAAATAACACTAGATATCTATTTTTCCCGAGTTTATCAATGGATGATGCCGAATCCCAGAGCCTTGTTCCTCTGGGATTTTTGCTTTATAATGAGATTATGAGCGCGAAACCTAAAATTGCCAAAGTATTGCTTGATTCTTCGGTCATCGCTGTTGATGCCCTTTTTGATTATATCGTTCCGGAACCGTGGGCAGCGATGGCTGCTTTGGGATCCCGGGTGATTGTGCCGATCCAAAAAAGAATGGCTGTCGGGATAATATGGGATTTTGCCGAAGAATCGGAATATGAAAATCTTCGTGCCATCGAAAAAGTGGTGGACATTTGTCCGTTACTGTGCGAACACCAATATCAACTGGTGGAATGGATGGCGAAACATTACTTTTGTCACCGGGCCGACGTGGTGCGGCTGTGTTTGCCACCTGGTTCACGGTTGGAAAGAGAAAGCGGTTTTCGGTTGAAGCAGGACCTAGACCAATTGTTGCAGGCAGTGGCCGACGATATGCCCCGGTCTGTCTCGGAACGGATCGCGCTGATTTTACGTTCAAAAACCAATTTAAGCTGGACTCATGCAGAATGGGAGAAAGAATTTGGCCAATTTCCGGAGTTACTTGAATATTTGATTGAGCGACGCTGGATTGAACCGGTACAATTATTCGGAAAAGCGCGGGTCTCAACCAAACAGGCTTTAATCTGCCGTTGGATCGGGTCCTGTCAGGAAACGGAGACGAAAGCCGGAGAACGGGTGAAAAAGGTTTTGTTAGAGAATCCGGCAGGTATGACCCGGGCGCAACTCGCTGCAGCAGCTTCCGTCAGCGTTGCAGTGGTTAACCGCCTGATTCGCGAGGGAAAAGTGGAACTTTGTCCGACTGCCGTCGAACGGATTCCAGAAGGCCTTGAGTCGCCGGCAGAAAACCGATGCGTACTTTTAAACGAGGAACAGGCTGAAGTGTATTCCAAGGTTTATCAGTCGAAACCCGGCAGCATTTTTTTATTGCGCGGAATTACCGGAGCCGGAAAAACTGAAATCTATTTTGAGTTGTCCAGACGGATCATTGATGAAGGCAAGCAAGTATTATATCTGGTCCCTGAGATCGCTTTAACGCCGCAAATCTTAAGACGGGCGCGGCAGCGATTTGGGGAAATGGTAGCTTTATTACATAGTAATATGTCCGACGGAGAACGGTACGACCAATGGTTCAAGATCAAACGGGGCGAAGCCCGTTTTATTTTGGGCGCCCGTTCCGCATTGTTTGCCCCTTTCGAGTCCCTGGGGCTGATCGTGGTCGATGAAGAACATGAATCCACTTACAAACAAGAGGAATCCCCGCGCTACCATGCCCGGGAAGTCGTTGAACAATTGGCCGTCCTCACCGGTGCAAAAGTGATCATGGGTTCGGCGACTCCGTCATTGGAGTCGTTCCATGCCGTGAAACAAGGGAAATATGGTTATGTGGAACTCAATCGCCGCTATAACCGGAATCCTCTGCCGGAAGTGCTCGTCATCGATATGCGGGAAGAACTGAAACGCGGCAATAAGACCATATTCAGCGAAGCCCTTTCCCAAGGGATACAGGAACGTTTAGAACGTCATGAGCAGGTGGTGTTATTGCTGAACCGCCGGGGCCATTCCACCTTCGTGATGTGCCGTGATTGCGGGGAAAGCTTGCGATGCCCTTCCTGCGAAGTCTCCTTAACCTATCATTCCCATGATACGGTATTGCGTTGTCATTATTGTGATTATCGTCAACCTATCCCGGATATTTGCCCCAAGTGCCGGAGTCACCGGATCCGTTATTTCGGAAGCGGAACACAGAAGCTTGAGGCCGAATTGTCTACCATGTTTCCGGAAGCCCGAGTGATTCGGATGGATGTGGATTCAACGTCGAAAAAAGGAGCCCATCAGCGTATCTATCAGCGATTGATTGACGGCGAAGTCGATATATTGTTGGGAACCCAGATGATTGCCAAAGGCCTGGATTTGCCCAAAGTTACCCTGGTCGGTGTGATATCGGCGGATATTACCTTAAATATGCCGGATTTCCGGGGAGCGGAACGCACATTTCAATTGTTGACCCAGGTAGCCGGCAGGGCCGGACGGGGAGAACGGCCGGGGCAGGTTATTTTCCAAACATACAACCCCGACCATTATGCGCTGCAATTTGCTAAAGTCCACGATTATATCGGATTTTATGAAACTGAAATCGAAAACCGGCGTTTACTAAAGTATCCACCATATACTGAGTTGTTGAAATTCGGATTTTCCGGAATCCGCCGGGAAAAAGTGGTGTCTGCTGCGGAAGCTTTCCGGGAACAGTTGGACCAATGCATCCGCCAGTTGGATTTATGTCGGGAAGAAGATGGTAACATTGTCGAAATATTAGGCCCGGCACCGGCATTGATCGAAAAGATTCAAGACCGGTACCGTCATCAAATCATCCTTAAAACCAACTGTCCCGACTGGCTCTGGCAAATTGGTACCGAGGCATGGAACAGATTTCCCTTTAAAAAATATCCCGATGTCCGGATTATCCGGGATCGAAATCCGTATTCGGTACTATAGTATTAGGATTGGGTACTAGGTACTTGATACTGATACTGGGTTTAGGTAGACGCTGTGCGTTCCATCCATTCTCCAGGAAACAGAACCTAGAACCAAGAACTTAAATTGTCCTATGAACTGTGCACTGTGTACTATAATAATAAAAAATAAACTTTTAGATTTTTGAGGTGAATTCGTTGAAATTAAGGATTTATGAAGAAAATGAACCGGTACTCCGTTTGAAAGCCAAACCCATCAGTAAAATTACCAAACGCATTCGGGAATTGGCCAAAAATATGCTGGAAACCATGTACCATGCCAATGGGGTGGGATTGGCTGCGCCTCAAGTGGGTATCTCCGAACGGTTGATCGTCATTGACGTGGGAGAAGGGCCGTTGATACTTATCAATCCTAAAATTGTCGAAAAGGAAGGCCAGGACCGGGATGTGGAAGGATGCCTTTCCATCCCCGGACGCAGCGAGTATATCACCCGAGCGGCCAAAGTCAAAGCCACCGGCATTAACCTGGATGGGAAACCGATAACCGTTGAAGGTGAAGGATTGTTGGCCCGAGCCTTACAGCATGAAATCGATCATTTGGACGGAATTTTGTTTATTGATTATCTGAAAGAGCAAAAATAATGATTACCAATCCCTGACGGGATAAGGAGTCGATGGTATTGCGGATATTGTTTATGGGAACTCCGCAGTTTGCTGCGGTCAGTTTAGAGAAGCTGATGACGACGGATCATGAAATCATTGGCGTCGTCACTCAGCCGGATAAGCCAAGGGGGCGAGGGATGCAAATGACCCCCTCCGAGGTGAAATGCGTGGCTCTCCGTCACCAACTGCCGGTATGGCAACCGGCTAAGGTTGCTGAAGCAGAATTTTTAAAAATATTTGCTGATTTAAATCCGGATTTGGTGGTCGTTGTGGCTTTCGGTCAAAAGATCCCGGCACCGATTTTGTTCAACCCCAAATACGGCTGTATCAATGTGCACGGTTCCTTATTGCCTCAGTACCGGGGTGCGGCACCGATCCAATGGAGCATTTTAAATGGTGACCGTGAAACCGGGGTGACCACCATGTACATGGATGAAGGATGGGATACAGGAGATATTATCTATCAGGAGAAGACGGCGATCGATCCCAATGAAAATTTCGGCCAATTGTATCTACGCCTTGCGGAGATGGGCGGCGATCTTCTCGTGAAAACGGTGGAGGATATCTCCTGCGGCAAAAATCCGCGCATCCCTCAGGATCATAAAAAAGCAACTATGGCTCCGAAATTGACGCCGGATTTGCAGCAGATGGACTGGACCCTGTCGGCGGAGACTCTCCATAACCGGGTTCGGACCTTTGCGCCTGCACCGGGTGTTGAAACTTTTTGGAACGGTGAACGTTTAAAAATTTTAGAAACCCGGTTGACCGCTGGCCAACCGTCGGCTGCTCCCGGCGAAATTGCCGCCATTATGAAAAACCAGGGTATACTGGTTGGTACCGGTGACCGGCCGCTTTTGATCACTCAAGTCCAGCCGCCGGGGAAAAAAGCGATGTCAGCTATGGATTATGCCAATGGGAGACGACTGCAACCAGGTATGTTTTTCGGTGCAACAGTGTAAATTAATGCGCAGAGGAGTGAATGACCGTGTATTATGCTTATGATTTTACCTATTTGTTATTGTTGCCGGCCATTATCTTTACGATTTATGCTCAATTTAAGGTGCAGTCCACCTTCAGCAAATATGTGAATGTCAATGCATCCTCCGGCCTGACCGGCGCCCAGGTAGCCCGCAGGCTGTTGGATGAAAATCATCTTTACGATGTGCCTGTAGAATTGACGCCCGGAACGTTAACGGATCATTATGATCCCCGTGCCCGGGTGCTTCGGCTGTCGCCGGAGGTATATCACGGTCGGTCTTTAGCATCTCTGGGAGTTGCGGCTCATGAAACCGGCCATGCAGTGCAACATGCTCATGCGTATTTTCCGTTGACGCTGAGAAATCAAATATTCCCGTTGGCCAATCTCGGTTCTCAATTAGGGTTTTTCATTTTCTTCCTTGGATTTATTTTTGGCGGAAATACTTTTATGATTGATTTGGGGATCATTCTCTTCAGTTTCTTCGTTTTCTTTACCGTCTTAACGTTGCCGGTGGAATTCAACGCCAGTAACAGGGCGATGGCCATGTTGACCGAAAGCGGATTTTTGATGCGGGGAAGCGAAGATGAAGGCGCCCGCAAAGTTTTAAATGCTGCAGCTTTGACTTATGTGGCTTCCGCAGCGACCGCCATTTTGCATTTGCTGCGTATGTTCTTGCTCCGGGGGAGAAATGATGACTGATATATCCGGACGACAATTGGCTCGAATGGTTCTTGACCGGATAGAAGCAGACGAAGCTTATGCCAATTTGGCATTGGCGGATTTGTTACGCCGCTATCCCCATATGGACCCGAGGGAACGGGCCTTCTGCACCGAATTGGTTTACGGCGTCATCCGTCATTTATTAAAATTGGATTATATTTTGGGACGGCTGTTAAGCCGTCCTTTAAAATCGTTGAAACTGCCGGTGAAAAATATCTTGCGGATGGCTTTGTATCAATTGATTTATCTTCCGGAAATCCCGGAACGGGCCGTGATCCACAGCGCCGTCCAACAGATTAAAGAATCCAAATATGCCGGGTTGGCGGGTCTGGTCAACGGTGTATTACGGAATTACTTACGAAATCGTAGAGAGATACCTTTCCCCGACCCGCAAAAGGAACACCTTTCTTATCTGGCTTTGGAATATTCGACGCCGGAATGGCTGATCCGACGCTGGACGGATCAATTCGGAGCGGAGAAAGCCGAGCGGATCGCGAAAGCCGGAAACGAACGGGCTCCTTTTACCGTTAGGGTTAATCGACTAAGGGCGGAAGTTACATGGGTCCGTGCCGGATTGGACGAAGCGGGTTTTCGGGCGGAAGCCGGCGCGGTTCTGCCGGAAGCGTTGGTGCTGAAAGAGGTGCCCCAGCCCATTGAAAATACGGACTTTTACAAAGACGGCCAGCTGATCGTGCAGGATGAAAGCTCGATGCTGGTGGCCCATTTGGTGGATCCCCGGCCCGGCGAAACAGTTATCGATCTCTGTGCGGCTCCCGGCGGAAAAAGCACCCATTTGGCCGAATTGATGGACGATTACGGTCATATTTACAGCATTGACGACCATCCCCATAAAGTCGAATTGATCCGGCAAAACGCTGAACGCATGCAGCTCCATTCCATCCATCCCTGCCTGGGCGATGCCCGAGAATTTCAATTGCCCGGCGGCGGACAAGCCGATCGGGTGTTAGTCGATGCCCCCTGTTCGGGAACTGGGGTATTGCGGCGGCGAGTTGATGCCAAATATCGAAAGAAACCCGAAGATATCCGTCAATTAGCCGCTCTGCAACGCCAAATCCTTGAACGGGCCATACAATTAGTAAAACCAGGCGGTTGCCTGGTTTACAGTACATGCACTTTAGAACGGGAAGAAGACGAGGCGCAGGTCGAATGGTTATTAAACCAATATCCGGAGTATCGTGTCGAAGATTATCGTCCATTTCTACCCAACCGGCTCCAGGAGTTTCTGGATGAGCCTAACCGGCCTTGGGCCAAAGTATTGCCGGACAGCCGGGGAGGAGACGGTTTTTTCCTTTGCCGTTTCAGGCGTTCAGGATAAACCGGTCCATCAGCAGATGGCCTTCGGCCAGGAAGCGACGGGTACGGGCGGCACTGGCTTCATCGAAAGATGAGACGCCGGAATCGACATTCTTCAGCGAATCGTAAATCAGGTAAGGGACCGGGTCTGCCGTATGGGTTTTAATCCCCAGTGGCGTCGGATGATCCGGCAGAATCATCACGCGGAATTCAGGATCGATTCGAGGTAATTCGTTCAGTATCGGGCCTAATACCTCGGCATCGATCTTTTCGATGGATAGGACTTTGTTTTCGATTTCACCGCGGTGCCCCGCTTCATCCGCAGCTTCAAAATGGAGATAGATGAAATCTTTTCCCCTACGAAACGCTTCGACGGCCGCTTCGGCTTTTCCTCTGAAATTGGTATGAATATTGCCGGTGGCGCCGGGAACGTCAATGGCTTCCAAGCCGGCACAAATTCCCAAACCTTTGATGAGATCGACCGCAGAGATTGTTGCTCCCTTTAATCCGTATTTATGGGCGAAACTATCGATCTGTGGTTTTTTCCCTTGTCCCCAAAGCCAAATGGAAGTTGCAGGGCGTAATCCCCGTGCCTTCCGGTGTTCATTGATCGGATGGTCTTTTAAAATATGGCGGCTTTGTTCCATCAGTGTCAATAAGATGTCGGCTCCGGGGCCGGAGGGCAAATAAGGACCAATGACTTTGTCAGAAATATCGTGAGGCGGCGTCAGACGACTGTCGACCGGCCCGTTATGCCACACCATCAAATGGCGGTAGCTGACGCCGGAATAAAAACGAATCGTTTCTGAGTTCAACTGTGAAGCAAGTGTCGCTATCAACTGGGCCGCTTCGTCCGTGGTGATCTCGTCGGAACTGTAATCGATCATCGTTTTTTCAGAATAAACGGGTTCTTCCGACAATGTTACCAAATTGCAACGAAAAGCCACATCTTCAGGTTTCAGATCAACGCCGATGCTGACTGCTTCCAGAGGAGAACGGCCCGTGTAATATTTCAACGGATCATATCCTAATACCGACAGATTGGCTACATCGCTTCCCGGCGGTAAACCTTGTGGGACGGTTTGGACCATGCCGATTTCTGAGGATTGGGCCAGACGGTCTATATGAGGTTTGTTAGCCGTTTCCAACGGAGTTTTTCCGTGAAGCTGAGGGACGGGAGTGTCGGCAACTCCGTCAATTAAGAGCACTAAGTATTTCATGGAATGTCACCTTTCTATGGATCAATATTAATATTATATCACGTCAGCTTGTAATGTGCATTTATCCATTTTTAAAAAATGACGATATATATAATAGAATACATGGTACGGGATGATCGAATAACGGGTGTTTAGGGAAAGGAGGTGGAGCCGATGCGAAGATGGATGAACGCATGGAAGACTGAAAACGGCTTTACCTTGCTGGAACTGATAGTTATCGTGATTATTTTATCTGTCTTGGCAGGTATTGCCTTAGTAATTATGAACGCATCCGGGGACGCTGCGAAGGATGCAATAGTTAAGGCTGATTTGCGGATGTTGGCGGCTGCCGTGAAAGTGTATAAGGCCAAAGAAGGGGATTTTCCGGAATCATTGGATGCATTGCTTGTAGAAGGCCCGAAAGGATACAAACCGTTATTGGATGAATTGCCGATGGACCCATATGCGGAAATTACAGAAGACGATCCTTCGATCTATTATAACTACAATAAAACATCGACTGAAGTCAGAATCAGCAGCGATAAAAACGGTGCGGAATTCATAAGAATCATCAAAAAATGACCATAATGACGTAGGCAATACCGGCCTACGTTTAATTTTTGATAAGCATATGCTTATCATATACCATTCTCAAGCCGAAATACCGTCGTATTTTGGCTTTTATTTTGTGTCAGGGCAAAAGAGGGAGGCCAGTATTTTTTTATTCAGGAAAAAAATATAAATATTTTTTTGCAATATAGCATAATTCAGAAATAACTGGAACACAATATGATAGGGCCCCATTTAAAAGCGAAGTGCATTTATAGGAGGGAAATATCGATGAGTGATAAAGCGCTTGCAACCACAAGAGTTCCGAATAATGAAGTATTACAAAAGTCAAAACCAAGGTATACAGAGGAAGAAAATCAGATTTTATTTGAGTCATGGTGGAATCCGCAACAACGGCGTGAACTCGTTACTAAGCTGGGACGGAAGATGAGCGCGCTAAGGAGTCAATTTTGCCGTCTTTTAAAGGAAAAGGGGTTGTCCAATCAGGAATACTATAATATGATGCAAGCCAAATACATGAATCAAACCGGTATAGCCCCCCGCAAACGCAGTCGGGAAATCAAAGATATTGATCGGACGATATTGGAAGTGTTCGCCAAACATCAGGCACTGGGCAATTCGCGGGCTGCTGCCTGTGAAGAGCTCCAGGCGATACTGGGTGATACATTTACCACGGCCGCATTGAAATTACGATTTTATCGTCTGTTAAAACGGTTGAATTATCAAGATGCCGATCTGATTAAGCTCGGTAAACAAGTATTGGGACAACCGGTAGGTTCCGAAGAGCCAGAGTCTCCGTCTGCAGGAGAAAATACGGCAGAAAAACCGATGTCCAATATCACTCCGCTTCCGGTCCGGACGTCAGGTGACGACAATATGTTCTTCTATCAATTGTCCTCGCTGCCGGAGACTATTAAGTCCCTCGAAGAACGATTGGAAAAAGTCGAAGCCCATCAGCGACGTCAATTGGATCTGCGGGGCTTTGTCGAGCATCTGCTGGCTGTCGAGCGAGATTTGAAAAAGGAAGACAAATTGATGGAAGAAATCCAGAAATTGATGGATGAGAACGAGCGGTTACAGCAAAAATTAATGGCCGAACAAGAGAAGATCAAAAAGAGAGAAGCGGAGTTAAACGACGTATATAAAATGCTGGATACCATGTTGTCCGATTTTATGCGATTGGAAAGCGTATCCAAGCTGGCTTCGCTGGGCGATTTTATGCACCGGTTAGAAATTACGGTCGATCAATTCGGTAATGTCCTTAAAAGCCGAAGAATCAGCCCGGAATAAATATTGCCATGATGACCTGCGGCTTTAATGAATGAAGACTATTGACGGAGCGACAAAGAAGTGATAAAATATTTCTTGTTCGTTACGGGCAGTAGCGCAGCTTGGTAGCGCACCACCTTGGGGTGGTGGGGGCCGTGGGTTCAAATCCCGCCTGCCCGACCATTTTTTGATATGTGAAGGTTTGTGTAATTTTTGCACAAACCTTTTTTGTTCATAAAGGAAAAGGATCTTTCGCACGACAATGGAATATTATACCATTATTGATTATGTTTTAAGGAGTTGTCAAAAGTGAAACGGGTTTCCTTTTTATTGATGATAGCGTTTTTCTTCTGGGCCGTGGCAGGAGCGGGCAGTTTCTCTCCGGCCTGGACCCAACCGGTTTCCTCTCAATGGACCGTTTCCTCCGGAACGGTCCAGGCATGGACCAATGAAAGCTTGCCGGAACAATTTTTCCGTCATGACGGACAGTTGTTTGCGGTGGATCTCAGCGGCGGTCAATTGGTGATCTATCAATGTATCGATAACCAATGGGTCGAGTATCAACGTTTTTCCGCCAAAGGGCACCGATTTACCGCAGTCTGGGTCAATGAACGGAGCAGCCGACCGGAAATCATAGCCGGTACCGATGAACCCGGATTCTTATACATTTTTACCATGGACGAACAATCCCAATGGAACGTTTGTGACAATCATAAATATTTATGGTCCAATATTACCCATATTGCCAGCGGTACGTTTACCGGTGCAGAGGAAACCGAATATATTGTTCAAAACTCGGAAGGATCGTTATTTTATCTCAAGCGGGAAAGAGACACGTTGAATATCGTATGGAAAAGTCCGTCACCGTGGCGGCACATTCGGTTTTTACGGGTAGTGGATATTGACGGCGATGCCATCGATGAAATATTGGTGTCTTATCAAAACGGCAGCATGGCCGTGTTGAAAGTCGAGAAAAACGCCGTCGTGACGAAATCCGAGCATTATCCCTGGGGAAGAGTACTAGCCGTCCATTTTGGCGATTGGAACCAGGACAGAAAACCCGGTTTTATGGTTACCACCAGTCAAATGGTCAATTATATCTTATGTTTTTCAGACAATAGCTATAAATTTAGCAATGCGATGTGGCAAAGCAATTACCTGATCGAAAATTTACAGTTCGTTTCGGGTAAGACACCGCAATTCATGGCCAGCGATTCCTCCGGCCATACCCATATTTTGGAATATAATCCCTCTCAAAAACGATGGAATGAGATTCAGACGATATCCACCGGCCGGATCGCCCAGATCATTCCTCAACCGGATGGGCAAGAGTTTTGGCTTTTGGGGTATAACCGGCAATTTACCATTATTTCAAAGAATGAAACCCCATAAATTCTTCGGAAAAGTAATATTTGCGGCCTCCAACCCATACATTGGTGATAAAGCGGCGTTTTTATGACTGTCACTCATATTAATAAGTGGGTTGAGGTGAAGAAAATGGCAGAAAAACAAAATTCTTTAAATGTTCCGATCGGCCCAGTGCTCAAAGGTTCATTGGCGGTTATTATGATTATCTTTGTATTATCCCTTGGGCTGGCCATTGTCACCCAATTGGGCTGGGCCGGAATGCTTCGGTGGTCCGATAGTCTATGGATGATATTGCTCTATGTTTCGGTGGTCATCGGAGCCGTTATCGCCGGATTGAAAAGCCGGAGGAACGGATGGCTTGCAGGAGCGGGAGTAGGGGTGCTCAGTTCATTGTTGATATTAATGATGGGATGGATGGCGGGGGAACCAGTGCATTGGACTGTGTTTACGGTGAAGCTGGCAGTCAATGCTTTTATCGGCGCATTCGGCGGCATTATCGGCGTCAATTTTTCAAGTGGTGATTGATTGACGGATATTGATAACGATTTTTGAATAATTTCATCAAAGAACTTTGAAAATAAAATTGACAAACTACAGCTTATTATGTATAATTTAATGGTG
>JAKOSX010000150.1 GCA_029776595.1 Bacillota bacterium
ATAAGAAGAAGCGACGCTTTTTAAAGCGATCATCACCGCCGCTATTTCGGCTTCAGTTAAAATGTTTTTATCGATCCTAAAACCCTCAGCGATCCCAATACCGCCTCCAGCCCCTTGATAACTGACAACAGGAATCCCCGCCTGATTTAGTGCAGCAATATCCCGGTAAATGGTCCGTATCGAAACCTCAAACCGCTCCGCCAGTTCCCGAGCCTGAACCCGGCGCTTATTCGCCAAGATCATTAAAATGGAGATCATTCGATCCAATTTCATGGTAGGTTCCTTCGCTTCCAGATTTGGGAATATTATACCATATTTCAAAGATAACAACCGCTACATCTCCATCATTGGTAAAAAGAGCAGTAACCCATTTAACAGAAGAAAACACTAAATTACATCCCCTCCATATGGAGGGGATCTTATTAAATTTACCTATAATATTTGTCATGTAATAAGCGGAGGAGATGAACGACCGAGCTGATCTCGACAGGTTATGAAACCAATCCTTTAATCTTCTGTCCTTTCCGAACAATCAATTCTCAAAAAACCTCCCGAAGGAAGTTTCATTTTATATCCTTCCGCTTTACCATTGGATTTTATCATAAAAACCGCCAGTATATTGGGTCAAGGGCATGTCATACTGCTTCATGCCGATAAATTCGTAACAAGCGGACCGGATCCGCAAGGCCTGGGTACCGGCATTCATATCGCCTTCCACCAAACCTTTCCCTAACGGAACGTTGTTCGGTATCTCCAGCGAATGCTCCACATGCCGGGAAAAGCCGCCGTCAGGCTTCAAATACCGTTTCAAATTCCTATATGTAATTTCAATAATCTCCTCCACGTCTTCAGAGGGATAAGAGCCGATCACCGGTTTTAAAGCGCACAATAGATCCATGGGATTCCGGGTCCAGCACATATCTTCGGAATCATCCTCCCGAAGAGTATATAGAAGATATTGATAAATTCGTTCCGGCCGGGGCAGCGTTTTTTGGAAACTTCCATATAACAAGGCTAGTTTAAAGGTACCTGATATTTTTATATACGGCCGGCCGTCGCCCCACATCCCAGTTTCCGGATCTTGATGTTCCTCCAGATACCTCCATAAATAATCCAAATATTCCCGCTGTTCATCTTCGGGAAGCTGCCGCAGGAAAACTCCAGCTGCCTGAAGATTGTCACAAGCCATCCAGGCATAATCCCACGGGCGCTCATCGATCCATTGCTTAAAAGCAGCCAATGATTGTAAATGCGGAGGCAACGACTGACTCCCGGAACTTCCGGGAAGGGGATAAAGAGGTTTTGCACCTAACAGTCGCAAACTACCAGCGCTGTACATGACTGCCCGTCCCACCATCCGGTCAACCTCCCGCATCCGGTTATGGGGATCATAGAAATACCCTTCCGGCGTCTGCCGTTTTTGAAAAAAGGCGATTAACTGCTGCCGCATCTGCTCCGGCATACTCTCTAACAATTGCGACCGTTGCAAAATGCTCTTTTCGGTTATATAATGAAATCAAAAGTAAAAGGAGGACAACTTTATGGAGAAATTCAATCAATGCCAAAGCTGTGGCATGCCGCTCACAGAGGAGTCTTTTTACGGTACAGAAAAAGATGGTTCGAAAAATGCAGACTATTGCAAATATTGTTATGAGAACGGGGAGTTTAAACAGCCGAATATTACGATGGAGGAAATGATCGACATATGTGTGCCGTTTATGATTCAAAAGGGAATGAATGAAGAAGAGGCCAGAACGCTTATGAATCAGCACCTGCCTCATTTGAAACGCTGGAAGAAGGAATGAAATGAAGGGGTTGCAAGCCATCAAACTGATGGCAATGCAACCCCTTTTTTATGTGCGTAATACGTCAGTATAGGGAGTTACGTCCGGGACCCCATCGATAACTTCTTGCATCGCCTTAAAAGCGCTACATCCGTCAGAGGCTACGAATCATCCTCTGATCAACGGATTGCCAGTTTCGTTAGGACATTTTGGATATGACCGGCACTTTCCATAATAGTATCCGGCTTGTTATCTTCGACTAGGATCTCAAGATAAGGTTTTTGTCGCAAAATTTCTTTGAGAACATATTCCCAATCCATTAAGCCCCGGCCGATGGGAACCGTCTTTTTACTGCCGTTTTCGATGGCAAAGTCTTTGGCATGGAGTACAAATATCCGGTCACCGAACAACTCAAGGGATTCCTGGAGGATTGTCTGGTAGGACTGGGGATTGTCTGCCGGAGTCAGGTTTACCGGATCGAACAACACCTGCAGGTTGGGAGAATCTATGGCCTCTAAAACCTGACGAATTTTTTGGGGAGTGGACATGGTATGATGGGTAACTCCTTCGATACAGACAAAAACTCCGAATTTTTCGGCTTCTTCCACCAGTTGGGCCACATTGCCGATGAGTTCCTGCAGCATTTTAGGGCTGGGGTTGTCCGGATGGAAAGAACAATCGGCATTGGCGGAACCGGTTTCCGTGGCTACGATGCTGCAGCCGAAATCCCGTGCCATCCGGATATGTTCTTTAAACCGGGCCAAAACTTTCCGG